>NZ_JAMYPB010000016.1:0-117031 GCF_040320135.1 Mesorhizobium sp. M0772
CGGCCCAACCGTCGTCTGCAAGCGATTCGTGTGTCATCGCAGTGTAGAATCACACCCGATTCCGCAGGGCAATACCTATCTTAGCGCCTATGCCCCTTGAGGGGAGATGCCCGGCAGGGCAGAGGGGGTCGGTCCGACCGGGCTCGACCTACTGCGGCGGAAGGAGGTTGGCGCTCTACGAGAGGCGACCCCCTCTGTCGCCTTCGGCGACATCTCCCCCTCAAGGGGGGAGATTACGCACGCCGCTTCCTAGATCAACTTCTCCAGCGTGATCGGCAAGTCCCGCACTCTTTTTCCCGTCGCATGGAACACCGCATTGGCGATCGCCGGCGCTACGCCGACGATGGCGAGTTCGCCGACACCCTTGCCGCCGAGCACAGAGGAGTGCAGGTCGGGAATGCCGACCGAGATGACCTCGATATCGGGGATGTCGGCATTGGTCGGCACCAGATAGTCGCCGAGATTGTTGTTGACGATGCGGCCATGCCTGCGGTCGACAATGCCTTCTTCGAGCAGCGCCTGGCCGATGCCCATGATGATGCCGCCCTTCCACTGGCTCTCGGCGAGTTTCGGGTTGTAGAGCCGGCCGGAATCCAGCGCCGATACCACGCGCGACACGCGCACCGTGCCGAAATCCTCGTCGACGCGCACCTCGATGAAATGCGCGCACCAGGAGTGGCGCGAATAGTCGCCCTCGGTGTGCGGCAGTGCCGCCGCGATGGTGGTGTAGTTCTTGTAGCGATCGGCGGCCGTCGAGTTCGCCGGCATGGTGTCGCCTGTGGCCTCGATGCGGTCGCGGCCGACGCTGGCCAGCAGGTCGGCGATCGAGACATCGGGACCATCGCCGCGCGGCGACCTGATGCGGCCATTGGCGACGACCAGCGTGTTGGCCTGCAGCGCGTGGAAGGGCGAGCGCGAATCGCTGATCGCCAGACCAACCAGCTGGTCGAGCGCCGATGTCGCCGCCTTGTAGACCGCGCCCGTCATCACGCCGGCCAGCCGCGACCCGCCGGCTACGCCGGCGCGGGGATACCGGGAATCACCGAGCTTCACCACGACCTGGTCGGCCGCCACGCCGACCGTTTCGGCCGCCGTCTGCGCCAGGATCGTGTAGGTGCCCTGGCCCATGTCGATCGAGGAGCTTTCGACCTCGACCGAGCCGTTGGCAAGGATACGCACGATGGCCTCGCCGTAAGCGCGCCGCACCGGATAGGTGCCGGCGGCGACGCCCCAGCCGATCAGCTGGTTGCCATCGCGCATCGAACGCGGTTTGGGCGTGCGCTGGGCCCAGCCGAAGCGTTCGGCGCCAGCCGCGAAAGCCTCGCGCAACTGCCGCGTCGACCAGGCCTTTTTTGCGTGCGGATCCTGCTCGGCGTAATTCCTCAGCCGGATCTCCAGCGGATCGATGCCGACCTCGTAGGCGAGCTCGTCAATGGCGCTTTCGATGCCGAAGGCGCTAGGGTTTTCGCCCGGCGCGCGCATGGCGCCGGGCACCACCGAATTCACCCGCACGACATTCTGCTTCGAGGAGAAGTTGGGCGTCGCATACATGATCGAGGTGACCACGCCCAACGGCTCGACCCACATGCCGTCGATCGACGTTTCATTGACGCCGCGATGCACGATCGACTGGATTTTTCCGTCACGGTCGGCGCCGATCGTCACCGTCTGGCGGGTCGCGGAGCGGCCGCCATAGCCGGTAAAAGTCTGCGGCCGAGTCATGACCACCCTCACGGGCCGTCCCAGCATCTTGGCTGCGGCAGCCGCTACCGCGCCGTGGCCGAGCGCCAGCGCCTTGGAGCCGAAGCCGCCACCGATATAGGGCGAGACCAGCCGTACATTTTCGAACGGCACGCCGAACCATTCGGCATAGGTGCGGGCCATACCGTCGAGCCACTGGCTCGGTTCCCACACGGTCAGCCGGTCGCCCTCCCAGCGGGCGATGAGGCCATGCGGCTCCATCGGCGCCTGGTATTCGCGCGGCGTGTTATAGGCGCCGCAGACGCGCACCGGGGCAGCGGCGAAAGCGGCCTGCGCATCGCCCCATTCCTTGGTCATGGCGGCGATCGGAATGCCGTCGCCCGCCTTGGCGTCGCTGAGGTCGACGATGGCCGGAGTCTCGTCATAGCTGACCTTGACCAGGGCTGCGGCCGCAACGGCCTGCTCGAAGGTCTCCGCGATGACCGCGGCGACATGCTGGCCCGAAAAGGTGATATCGCGCGCCAGCGGGCAGTAGGGCTTGTCCGGCGGCGGTGTGCCGAACCAGTCCGATGCAGTCTTCAGCGGCATGATGGTGTCCGGCGTCAGCACCTTGAGCACACCAGGTGCCGCCTCGGCGGCTGACGTGTCGATCGAGCGCACCTTGCCTGACGCGATCGTGCTTTCGACCAGGACGCCGTAGGTTAGCCCGTCGAGCTGCTGCTCGACGGCGTATTTTGCCGCACCGGTAATCTTGGCCGGGCCGTCGACGCGCGACAGCCGCCCGCCAACCTGATCGGCAGTGCCGTCCGAAGCGTCGCCGTGCCGTGTCTTCGGGTCGTGAATGGTCATGACATGGCTCCCGTCTTGAGGATGGCGCGGGCAACGACGCGCGGCGCCAGTTCGATCTTGTAGTGGTTGGCGCCGTGGTCGATCGCCCCTTCCATGGCGAGCAAGCTGGCTGCCCGCACCCTGTCTTCGCTGAGCACCTTGCCCTTCAACGCCGCTTCCACGGCATGCGCCCGCCACGGCTTCGTCGCGACGCCGCCCAGCGCGACGCGCAGGTCGCGAATGGTGCGGCCATCGGCTTCGAAGTCGATGCCGACCGCGGCGCTTGCAGCGGCGAACTCGTAGGACTGCCGGTCGCGAACCTTGAGATAGGTCGACCGCCGGGCGGCGGCTGAAGCCGGGATGCTGATGGCCGTGATCATCTCGCCCGGTTGAATGGCATGTTCCCTGTCGGGCGTGGCGCCGGGCAGGAGAAAGAAGTCGTCGACGGCAACCTGGCGTTCGCCAAGATGAACCACGGCGTCGAAGGCGACCAGCGCGGTGGCGAGGTCACCGGGATACATGGCGATGCAGGCGTCGCTGGTGCCGAGCACGGCATGGCCGCGGGTGACGCCGCCGATCGCCGAGCAGCCGCTGCCGGCCGAGCGCTTGTTGCAGGCGGAAAAACTCGCGGGATCGCGGAAATAGGGGCAGCGCGTGCGCTGCATCAGATTGCCGCCGATGGTCGCCATGTTGCGCAGTTGCGCGGAAGCCGCCTGCCACAGCGCTTCGGAGACCGCGGGAAAGCGGCTCTTGATCTCGGCATGGTCGGCGACGTGGCTCATCTTGGCCAGCGCGCCGATCATGGCGCTGTCAGCGTCGACCTTGATGGCGTCGAGCCCTTTGAGATGGGTGATGTCGACAAGGCTGTCGGGTTCGGCAACGCCGCATTTGGCGAGATCGACCAGCGTCGTGCCGCCGGCAAGCAGCATGGCCCGGGGCAGGGCGGCAGCTTGGCGTGCGGCATCGATGCTATGGGCGCGAACGTAGGAAAAATCCCTCATGACGCCACCTCCAGTGCCGCCTGGCGCACGGCGGCAACGATATGCGGATAGGCGCCGCAGCGGCACAGATTGCCGGCCATGTATTCGCGGATCTCGTCATCCGAGCCGGCATGGCCCTCGCGGATGCACGCCACCGCCGACATGATCTGTCCCGGCGTGCAGTAACCGCACTGGAAAGCATCCTGGTCGAGGAAAGCAGCCTGAACCGCGTTAAGCGTGCCGTCGTCGCCGGCCAACCCTTCGATGGTGGTGATCTCGCGGCCTTCGACCTGTGCTGCAAGCGTCAGGCAGGCGAGCACGCGCTGTCCCTCGACATGCACCGTGCAGGCGCCGCACTGGCCCTGGTCGCAACCCTTCTTGGTGCCGGTCAGGTTAAGACGGTCGCGTAAGGCGTCGAGCAACGTGACGCGCGGCTCGACCTGCAGTTTATGGTCGTGCCCGTTGATGGTGAGGTGGATGGTCTGGCTGGTCATGGGCGTCTGGCTCCAGTTGCTTGACGCCAGGGGAATGAAATGGCGTCCGGGTAGGAGAGGGCAAGGGCGGTGCGCCTAATCTCCCCCCTTGTGGGGGAGATGCCCGGCAGGGCAGAGGGGGGCGCGAAGGAATGCGACGTTCCCGATTTACATGCGTCGAAATAGACCTTTCCAAGCGGGTGTTGGTCGGCGGGACAGCGCTCCCTCTGTCCTGCCGGACATCTCCCCCACGAGTGGGGAGATTGGCAGCTCTGCCGCCCCAACTCTCCAGCGGGCAGGGGATGCTTCAGTCTTCACAATCTCAACACGTGACATACCGGCTCCCCTGATTATATGATAAGACTGCTCCACTAAAACGGAGGCGCCTCCGTTTATCTAGTTGGGGGCTTACCCCTTTGGGTTCAAGCCCCCATATATCGACAGTGGAGAAAAAATTGACCGAGCAGTCGCAAGCAATTGCCGACGAGAAGCGCGAAGCCGCAGCGCCAAGGCCGCTGCGCGCCGATGCGCAGCGCAACCGCGACCGGCTGGTCGAGGTTGCGGCAGCGGCCTTTGCCGAGCACGGTGTCGATGCCTCGCTGGAGGAGATCGCGCGCCAGGCCGGCGTCGGCATCGGCACGCTCTACCGGCATTTCCCAACCCGCGAGCATCTGGTCGAAGTGGTCTACCGGCGTGAAGTCGAGGCGCTCTGTGCGGCGGCCGATGACCTCGCCAGCCACCATTCGGCCGACATGGCGCTGGAACAGTGGATGCAGCGCTTCGTCGACTACATCGCCACCAAGCGCGGCCTGGCGGCCAGCCTGCGCATCCTGTTCAACACCAATTCCGCCGTGTTCTCCGACATGTCGGGCCGGGTGTCGCTGGCCTTGCGGCAACTGGTCGAGGCGGCGGTGGCCGAAGGCTCGATCCGCAGCGACGTCGACGCCTCCGATGTGCTGCACGCACTCGGCGGCATCTACTCGGCCCCCGACACCAAGGACTGGCGCGACCGCTCGCGCCGGCTGGTCAAGCTGCTGATGGACGGGCTCCGGTTCGGGGCAGGGAAGAGGTGACCTAGCGGCTCAAGCCGAACCGACCGCATAGAACGGAAACGCGCCGGGCAGCCCGCTTGCCGCCATTTCGCCACGCTCCTCGAACCGCAGGCCGGAGCCGACCACGAGATCGCGCACCGTCCTTGATGCGATGATTTCGCCCGGCCGCGCATGGTCAAGCAGACGCGATGACAGTTCGATCGCCGCGCCTGAAAATTGATGGCCCCGCTGCTCGCACTCGCCGATATGCACCGCCGAGCGGACCTCGACACCGGATTGCCGCAAGCGATCGCGGATGGCGATCGCGCACTGGATCGACCGCGTTGGCCGCTGGAACACCGCGAGCACCTTGCCGTCCGATCGGCTGATCTCTCTGCCTTCGGCCGCGAGGAGTTCGCCACGGAGCGCTTCGGCGTGCCGCTCGGCCGGGTCGATGCCGAAAGGCGAGCCCGTCATATCGAGGGACAGCACCGACACAAGCAGCCGTTCGCCTGGGGCCGCCGGCAAGGCGCCGGTGACGAAAGCCTGGATCTCGTCGACGATCCGATCGGAATTCTCGCCCCAGATGACGTGGTCGCGGCCGGCGAACTCAATGTATCGGGCGCCCTCGATGTGCGTCGCCAGGTAACGTCCTTCTTCCCGCTTCACCCAGCCGTCGCCAGTCGTCTGCATGATCAGTGTCGGAACATGGACAGCAGGCAGAATGTCGCGAACATCGATTTCGGCTCCCCAGCGCCACAGGGCGATCGCGTCGGCGGGCGAGGCAGAATTCCTGAGATAGGCGGCGAACCATTCTGTCTCGAACGTGTCGCTCATCAGACTGGGCGCCGCGTTGCTCATATCCGCCGCCGCTCCCCATTCTTTCTCGACGATCGCCAGATCCTCTTCCACCTGCTCGCTTGTCTTCGCCCACGGATAGTCTTGTGACCACCTGCCGCGGGCGTAGGCCCCATTGAGCACGAGTGCCGCTGTGCGCTCGGGATAGGTCGCCGCGAACAGCATGCACATCGGGCCGCCCTCGGAGCTGCCGAAAAGCACCGTGCGCTTCGAGCCAACCGCATCCAGCACTGCCCGCACATCTTCCATCCGCTCTTCCAGGGTCGGCAGACCGACATTGCGGTCCGAGAGCCCGGTGCCGCGCTTGTCCATGCGGATTAGGCGCGAGAAAGTGCCGAGCCGCCGGTGCACATGCGAAAGCCGCGGCGAGCCCCAGGCGTGGTCGAGGTTGGAGACCCATCCCGGCACATGGATCAGGTCGACCGGACCGTCGCCGGTCACCTGATACGCGATGTTGATCCCGGCCGATTTGACATAGTGGGTCGGGGGGGCTGCGAGTTCGTGGCTGAAGCCGGTAGCGTCATCCGCATCAGTCGTGGGTGGCCGTGCCGGCGCCATTGTGCGGCGTGTGCGCAGCGTCTCGAACAATTGCCGCGTCTCCGGCTCCGGCTGCAGCTTGAGATCGCGTAGAAGCGCGGTGCGGCAGTGCTCATATTGCTTCAGCGCGAGATTGGTCCTGCCTTGCGCCGCATAGGCGCGCATCAGGGCACGGTGGACATCCTCCCTCAACGGGTCCATGGCCAGCAGGCGCGCCGCCGCGCGCACGCATGCGGCAGGATCGTTCGTCGCTGCATAATGCGCGACGAGCCTGTCGAGCGCCGCGACGGCCAGTGCCCGCAGCCGCTCGCGTTCGATCCTCAGCCAGTCCTCGAATGGCTCCTCCTTCAGGCCGAAGCCGTCGAGCAGGTCGCCGCGGTAGACATTGAGCGCCAGTTCGAGATCTTCGGGTGCCGGGCTGGCGACCAGCGCCTCGAACCGCGCGACGTCGAAATCAAGGCCGTCGAGATGCAGAGCGACGCTGTTGCCATCGGTGAGGAAGCGGCCGCCGCCGCACGTCTGCATGGCCTTCCTGACAGACGATACCGCTTGCCGCAGGCTCATTCGCGCCTGCGCCTCGCTGTTGATGCCCCAGAGCAGGGTCGCCAGCTTCTCGCGCGACTGCGAATGCCCCGACTGCAGCGCGAGATAGGCGACCATCGCACGCGCCTTGCGGCTGATGGCTGGAACCGTGGCCCCGACGCCAGCAAAGTCGAAACCACCCAGCAGGTGAAGATAAGGTCCGGTCATCGGATCCGCCACGGTCACAGCGCGACGACGATCCGCTCAAGCTCGGTCCATTTCAACACTTATTCCGCCGCCGAGGCGCTTTTCACGATTCCATCACGCAGGTTCCCACGCGTTGCTCACGGCGCTTGAGGAGATTGTTCGCACTGGATCTGTTTTCGCAGGAGGATACCGTGCATCACCCTAGCCCGACCGAGTGGCCCATCTGGCATGACGACCCCGGGCGCGACCGGCAGGAGCTTGGCGCACCATCGCGTCACGATGTTGCGCTGGCCCGCTATCTCGAAACACAACAGGCCCATCGGGCATTGGCGGCTCGCAGACTCGATCCGGCGGCGGTCGTGGCCTCTGCACTGGCAGCGTTCGTCCGCTGCCTTTTCCGTGCAGCGCTGCGCCGAATTGTCCGCTGGCCAACCGATGCCGCGACAGGGATGGACGATTTCGGCTTGACGTTGTCCAAGGCTCATGCGGATCTTAGCAAGACCCTTTGGGGCCGCTGAGTGCAGCGCCCTTGGTCGACGATCTCATCCCCAACCGCCGCCGCCGCCGCCAGCCCCACCGCCTCCGCCGCTACCGCCGAGAGCGGGAATGACGGGCGGCTTTTGCGGGATCTCCTCGGCCGGCTTGATCACTTTGCCGGTGGCCGCCTTCTTGAATCTGACCACCTTTGGCTGAGGTGCTACGCGAACCACTTTGCGATGGTTCACCGGCGGCGCCGGCTCAAACATCGGCGACACCGAGGTGCAGCCCATGAGCCCAGCCAGAACGCCGGATAGAATTATCCCGATGAATGCCTGCCCGAATGTCTGCTTGAATGCCTTGCCCACCATGGCCTCCTTATTGTTCAGAACAAATCCCGACGCGGATTGGCTTCTTCCCAGACCCCCCGGGCCGCATTGACCAGTTGCGTGTCCAGCGAACCGGACGCGGGAATCTTCGACTTGAGCTCTCGACGCAGGGCGTCCAAAGCTGCCGTTTTCGGCTTGGTGCCGAACTGCGCCAGGCCCTTTTTGGCGTCCGGCAGCTCCTTGCGCAGATCGAGCGCGACGGCGAATGCCAGGAAGCGCACCGCGACAGCCTGATCGGCCTTGTCGCCTTTCGCCATTTCAAGCGCCGCGCGATCATAGGCGCTCGACGGATCGCCGCGCGTGGTCGCCAGTTCGAACAGCCTTTGCGCTTCCGCCGGGTCCTGGCGCACACCGGCGCCATCCCTGTACATGCGGGCGAGGCTGCCGGGCGCGTAGGGCTGGCCAAGATCGGTGGCCTGCTGGAACAGGGCCTGCGCCGTCTTCGGATCCTTGTCGATGCCCTGGCCGGCGAGGTAATTGCGGCCGAGCAGGTTCATCGAATACATGTCTTGGCGCTGCACCCCCGCTTGCAGGAAGGCGACGGCGCGGGCCGGATCGGCAGGCACGCCATTGCGGCCCTCGGTGAAGATGGCGGCAAGATCGTTCATGGCATAGGTGTGCCCCATGGCCGCCGCCTTGAGCAGCAGGTCGAGGCCCTTGGCCGTATCGCGGTTGACGCCATAGCCATTGAACAGCGCGCGTCCCCACGAGGTCATACCGTAAGGATCACCCTTGTCGGCGGCAGCCTTGTAGAGAGCGTTGGCCTGGGTGCGGTCTATGGTCGTTCCGGTTCCGGTTGCGTTGAGATAGCCGAGTTCGAAGACGGCGCGCACATGGCCTTTCTTGGCGGCGTCCTCGATGGCTGTCCTGGCCTCTCTAACCTGGCCTGCCGCAAGCAGGGCGCGGCCGAGCTCGTAGTGGAAGCGGGCGACGTCTGGATAGGTTTTCACGGCCGCCTCGCAGGCTGCCACCGCACCGGCGCCGATCTCGTTCGGCAGCAGGCCGGGCACCACCCCTTGCAGGTCGAGAGGCTCGCCGGCGGCGGTATCGCAGGCATCGACCGTCGGCGACAGCTTCATTGTCGCGGGCTTAGCCGAGCTGCTGTCGGCCCGGATTTCGAAGCCGACCTCGACCGGCGCGCCGGCGCCGATCTGCGGCTCGTAACGGAGATGGTCGACTTCACCGGCCAGAAGGCTGGATTGCGGCGACAAGGTTCGATCAGGCAATGACAGCGTTCCCGTTGCCGGATACCCCGTGACCTTCAGGCTGACCGCCGGATCGTCGGTGGGGAAATCCAGATTGAGCGCGACCGGGCCGACGCCGACGGGAATATCAAGCTTGCGGTTCTCGATTGCTTCGGCAGCGCCGGTGATGTGGATGCCGCGCTCCAGCACCTGCTGCTTCTGCTCGGCCTCGAGCGAAGCCATGATCTGCTGACCCGCCGCACCTTCGCCGCTCTTGACGCGGAACACCAATATGCCCTGGCTCCCGCCGCCCCAATTGTCATGCGTGGCATAGGCCAGCATATCCACCTCGTCCTGCGTGGCGGCCCCTTTGGGGACATCCATTTGCAGGCGCGGCAGGTCCTTGCCGGCGATCGGTTCGCCCACCGCGACGTCTTTGCCGTCCAGCACCAGACGGCCCATTGCCGGCGGACGTTCGATGCTGACGCTGATAGCGCCGCCATCGACATCGACCGGCTCCGGCAGGCCGAGAGCGACAGGACCGACCCCCGAGAGCACTACCTTCTCCAGCACTGGCGGCAGCGAAGGCCGGTTGTTGCGGCGCACCAGCACCACGTCATCGATCAGCGAGGAATTTTCCCAGGGCACCTGCATGCCGTTGGTGGCCTGCACGACATCGCGGCGCACCGCCGACATGACCGTGCGGATCTCCTGGTTCGGCGCCAGCGCGCGCCGCGAAAAGGCCGATGAAAACGGGCTGAGGTCGCCGCTGCCGTCATAGGCGACCGCGCCTGGTTCGGTGGCGAAGGCAATCAGCGTGTTGAGCGAGCTTCGCACCTGCGCCAGCCCGGTATTGCCGGCGGTGACAAGCTGGTCGCGCAGCCAGTAATTGTTGCGCGGGAAGGGGTTGTTGCGGCAGGCATCGAGGATGATCACCTGGATCTTCGACTTCGAGCGCAGCTGCTCCAGCACGTCGTTGAGCTTGATGGCCTGGACCTCGATGTCGGCCGCCTTCTTCAACGAGGCGTCGACGGGTATCAGGAAATTCTCGCCGCCGATCTGAAAGCCGTGCCCGGAATAGTAGACGACGGCGAGATCGGCGCCGTCGGCGGCGGCCAGATAGTCCCGGAACTGGCCTTCGAACTGCTGCTTGGTGAGATTCTCGGCGACGAAAACCTCGAAGCCCGCCAGCCGGAACGTGGCCGATACATCCTGGGCATCCTTGGCCGGGTTCTTCAGCGCCGGGATGTCGCGATAATCGGAATTGCCGATGACGAGCGCGACCCTTCGATCGGCGCAGGCCTCAAAGCTTGTGAGGCCGGCAAGGATGAAGGCCGCGATGAATCCGCAAAGTCGGAGCATGACAAAACTCCTGGTCGCGGCCTGACGCCGACGAGAACACCGCTTGCGGCATCAAGGTCCGTTGAGAGTATGCAACCTGCCACAGCATAAAGTGAAAGGCCCGTCACCGCCAGACCATGGCAGGCGATTTCTTTCGGCGTCGACCGACCGCAGGGTGCAAGTAGCACGCGCTTCACGAGCAGGTATGTGACAAGTCTCACAGTTCGAAATGCCTGGTGCCGGCGGCTGCGCGCCTATTCCTTGAAGAGCAATTCCTTGTCGTTCGAATATTTCACCAGCAACGGAATGCTGGCGCCGCCGATAACGGGGCCGAGATGGCCAAACGTCCCCTCGATGACGGAGAACGGCTCGGGGCGATCGACAAGGATCCGTGCCAGCTTTCTGCGCATGGCCTTGGCGATCTCCTTGCGCACGCCATTCGGTATGGCGCCGTCGATCACCACATTGTCGATGTCGAGCAAGGCAACGGCACTGCGGGCGGCATAGGCAAGCCCGTCCGAAACCTCATCGATCCACGCGGTGAGCGGCTCTCCAAGGTCGCCCCAGTTGTCGGGCGACGACCAGATGCGGCCGGCGCCCTCGTCCCCATTGTCCTGGTCGTTGAGCTTGCCGGCCAGCGAATGCAGCGAAGCGACGCGCAGCAGCGGGGTCATCCGGTCGCCCTTGCGCCCCGGCGCGGGCACCGGCATGTCGCCCAGCGCCCCGGCCAGCTTGTTGCGGCCGGGGAACAAGTGATGATCGAGCACCAGGCCGCCGCCGATGAAGTGCCCGACATAGGCATAGAGAAAGTCGGCGCGCGATCCGCCGGCGCCAAACATCAGTTCGGCCGCGGCCGACACCGTGGCGTCGTTGTAGAGGAACACCGGCCAGTCGAACGCCCGGTCCAGTTCGGCGCGAATGTCGATTTCCCTCCAGGCATCCAGCCTGCTCGCCGGCACCGCGCCCTCTTCGCTCAGGTTCCACTGATGGAATGGCGAGGCGATGCCAAGACCCGCGATGCGGTCTTGCTCTATCGATCTGTGCTTGCGGCACATGCGCGCGATGGCGCCCTTGGCGAATTTCATCACCTCGACGGGCGTCGGATAGTCGAACAGTGTGCGTTCGAACGCCATCACGTCGCCGACGAAATTGACCAGGGCGACATCGGCGCTGCGATGGTCGACCTTGAGGCCGAAGGCGTACGCGGCTTTCGGGTTCAACGCATAGGGAACCGAGGGTTGCCCCAGCCGTCCGCGCAAAGGCTCCAGGCGCAGCAGCAGCTTGTTGTCGGCGGCGCGGTTGACGATGGTGGTGATGGTTTGCGCGGCCAGCCCGGTCAGCCGCGTCAAATCGGTCTTGGCCAGCTGCCCGTGCCGGCGGATGAGCGAGACGATCAGGCGTTCGTTGTAGATGCGGCTCTCGGCCTGCGTGGTTCCGCCGCTGCGGCCCTCGGCGATCTTTTCGAGACTGAAGAAGCTGGTGCCGGTCACGCTTTCCCCTGCGCAAGGAGGTTGGCCGCAAGGCGAGCCGATCAAAGCGCTGACGTAGCAATGCGGGCCTGGCAAGGCAACACTTAAATCCACCCGATGGAAAAATGTAGTTGACGCCGGCCGGCCTGCTGTCGTTCAAAGTATGCAAGCCTGGAGGAGCAATGCCGTGACGCAGACCCGGACCATCATGTGCTTTGGCGATTCCAATACCTATGGCGCCATTCCCACCCTGGCCCGCGTCGGACGGCACCGCTTCACGCCCGACCGCCGCTGGCCGGGCATCATGCGCCGCCAGCTCGGCAACGGATGGGATGTGATCGAAGAAGGGCAGGGCGGGCGCACCACCGTGCACGACGATCCGATCGAAGGTCTCCACAAGAACGGGCTCAAATCGCTCCCGGTGTGCCTGGAAACGCATATGCCGCTCGACCTCGTCATCCTGATGCTCGGCACCAACGATCTCAAGCATAGGTTCTCGGTAACGCCGAATGACGTCGCTGATTCCATTGAGATTTTGGCCAGAATTGTCCTGCGCAGCGAAGCTGGCCCCGCGGGCGTGGCGCCCGCGGTCCTGATAGTAGCGCCGCCGCCGATGCTGGAGGTCGACTGGTTCGGCCAGATGTTCCTGGGCGGCGCCGCAAAGTCGATGCACTTTGCCGGCCTGTTCCGCGATGCGGCCCGGCGCGCCGGCGCCGCGTTCTTCAACGCCGGCGACGTCGTCGAGTCGAGCGCGGTAGACGGCATTCACCTCGACAGCGACGCGCATCGCGTGCTCGGCACGGAATTGGCCAAAGTCGTCCAGTCGCTGATCGGCAAGGCGTGATCGCGTGGGCGAGTCACCCGACTATCTCTGATTAATTAATTCCACTGGAAAAAGTTTTGACTTGCGAGCGGGAAGGTGGGTATCTGGGGAGACTGGGAAGAGTAGCGACCGCGAGGCTTGCGATGCGCGGCAACAATCAACGACAGGGAGGAAGTAAAATGCGATCTGACAGGAACATGATGCTGGCGACGCTGCTCGGCGTTGCCGGTGTGCTCGCGGGCGGTACCATTCTGGCAAGCGCGCAGGACGGCCCGGCCGGGCTCACCAAGCCGGCGGTATTTGCGCCGTTCGATCCGAAGGCGCCGGCCTGCAGCCAACCGCCCGGCCTGAACAAGGTGCTGGCCTTCGCGCAGGATAACGAGCGTGAATTCATGCAGGGCGTCGACCGCGGCCTGGCCGCCGCCGCCAAGGATCGCGGGCTGGAATATCGCCGCGCGCTTGCCAACAATGACGCCGCCAAGGGGGTCGAGCAGGTGCAATTGTTTCTCGCCTCCAAGATCGGCGGTCTGGTGGCGGCGCCCGTGGACCCGGCCTCGATGAGCCGCAGCCTGCAGGAGCTTATCTGGTCGGGCGCCTATGTCGGCACCATCGTGCCGCCGCCAGCCACGTCGCTGCTCAATGCGCCGCAATACGAGACCGGCAAGGTGCTGGCCGAAGCGGCCGCAGCCTACATAAAGGAAAAGCTCGGCGGCAAGGCCAATGTCGTCATCCTGTCGCATGACAGCATGGAATTCCTGGCGCCGCGCTTTGCCGCCATGCGCGACATCTTCAAGGCAATGCCCGGTGTCACCATCGTCGCCGACATCTCACCCAATCCCGTCAACAAGGAAGGCGGCTTTGCCACGATGAGCACCATTCTCCAGGCCCATCCCGACGTCGATGTCGTGCTCGGCGCCGACACCGTCGTGCTCGGCGCGCTGGCTGCCCTGGAAGCGGCGGGCAAGGCGCGGCCGGACCAGTTCCTCGGCGGCATCGACGGCGAGCCGGAAGCGGTCGCCGCGATCAAGAAAGGCGGCGGTCCCTACAAGGCAAGCATCAGCCTGGCGTCGCCGGTCTTCGCTTATGCCATGGGCCAGCACGCGGCCGACTGGCTGGAGGGCAAGAGCATCCCGCAGGCGATGGATATCCTGCCGGTGGCGCTGACCAGCGACTACATGGCCCAGTACGAGGCCGACGTCGCCGACCCGGCCGCGGTCTACAAGGACCCGAAGCGCCGCGATATCTATCTCAGGATGTACGGCAACATCTGCTACGATACGCGCGACCAGTATGTGAATTTCCCCTGGTCATCCGAGGCAAAGTAGCGCCTGTTTTTCCCGCGCGATACGGGCGGTTCAGCCTGACCTGAAACCGCCCGCTTCAGTGAGAGGCAAGCATGAGCACAGACAGCCTTCGAACGGGGACGACACCGCTGCAAACGGGCCGGTTTTCATCCTTGCTGCCGGGCGTCAAGGCGCCGGGCGAAGCGTCTGGCCGCATCGGGCTGGCGCTGGTCGCGCTCGGCTTGATCGTCGCCTTCTCGCTGTTGAACAAATCGTTCTTCAGCCTCGACAATTTCGTCGTCATTGGCGTCAACTCGACCTCGATCCTGATCGCCGTGCTCGGCACCTCCGCGCTGCTGATCGCCGGCTATGTCGACCTCTCCATCGGCAGCATGGTCGCCCTGATCGGCATCATCACTGCCAAGGTCGCGGTGGCGACGCAGAGCGCGCTGCTGGCAATCTGCGTCGGCCTGGGTCTGGGCCTTTTGCTCGGTCTGCTCAACGGTCTGCTGGTGCGCAGGCTGAGCATCTCGCCGTTGATCGTCACGCTGGCGATGCTGGCGCTCTATGGCGGCCTTGCCTTCGTCGTCTCCAGCACCGCGGTCTATGGTTTTCCCGAGGCTCTGCTCGAATTGGGGCGGGGCAAGATCTTCGGCATCCAGTACACCGTGATCATCGCCGCGCTGGTCTTTGTCGCCGGAGCCTTTGTCCTGACCAGCACGGTCACCGGCTTGAGGCTCTACGCCATAGGCGGCGATCCGCGCGCAGCCGAACTCTGCGGCATTCCGGTGGGGCGCACGGTGGTCGGCCTCTACGCCTCCAATGGCTTGCTGATCGGTCTGGTATCGGTGCTGATCGCCGGCCGCCTCGGCAGCATCACGCCGACCATCGGCGTTCGCTTCGAGCTCGACGTGCTCACCGCCGCCATCCTAGGCGGCGTCGCTTTTTCCGGCGGCTCCGGCCGGCCGCTCGGCATCGCCATCGGCGTTGCCACCATCGGCATCCTCAATGCAGGACTGATCTTCGTCGGCCTGCAATCATGGTGGCAATCCATTTCGGTGGGAAGCATGCTGTTGCTGGCGTTGGTGGCCGACCAGGCTGCGATCGGTTTTCGCGGCCGGCGCGCTCGGGCCGCCGCGACCAACTTCGCGGTGGCGGACGATGGTGCCGTCGCCTCGGCCGGCCCTGCCGTGACGGAGGGCAATGGAGAAGCCCCGCAAGGTCCGGCATTCTCGATTGCCGACGCCCGCAAATCCTACGGCGCGCTGACGGCATTGGAAGAGGCGAGTTTCACGGTCGGCAAAGGCGAGATCGTCTGTCTGCTCGGCGACAATGGCGCCGGCAAGTCGACGCTGGTGAAGATTATTTCGGGCGCCATCCGGCCCGATGCCGGCGCGATGACCCTCGAGGGCCAGCCGATTTCCTTCAGGAGCCCGCAGGATGCACGCGGCGCCGGCCTGGAGACCGTCTATCAGGATTTGGCGCTCTGCCCGAACCTCAGCGTCGCCCACAATATGATCCTCGGGCGTGAGGAAACGCGGCGTTGGCTCGGTGTCTTCCCGGTTCGCGACGACCGAAAGGCCGCCGAGCAGTGTCGTGCCCGGCTTGCCGCGCTGGGCGTCACGCTTCGCGACGAAAACGTTCTGGTGCGCTCGCTGTCGGGCGGCCAGCGGCAGTCCATCGCCATTGCCCGCGCGCTTGCCGATCACGTCAAGCTTATCTGCCTCGACGAGCCCACCGCCGCGCTCGGCGTCAAGCAGACCGCGCAGGTCGTCAAGCTGATCCGTTCGATCGCCGCCAGCGGCACCGGCGTCATCCTGGTCACGCACGACCTGTCGACGGTCAGGGCGCTGGCCGACAGGATCGTCGTGCTCAGCCTCGGCAGGGTGGCTTACGACGGCTCGGCCAAACAGCTGACCGCCGATCAGCTCTGGGGCCTGATGGCAAGCGGGACGCTGGCGCCGGCCGCTGGGTAGGAATGCCGATCGCAGGATCTAAAGCTCGAGGCAGACCTTGCCGAAATGCCTTTGCGCTTCGTAGTGCCTGAAGGCGGCGGCGATATCCTGCAGTGGAAAGCTGCTGTCGATGACAGGCTTCAGGCGGTTGACCTCTATCGCACGGATCATGTCCTGCTGGTCGGCTTTGCTGCCGATGGAAATTCCGCTGATGCGGATCTGGTTTGAAAACAGCGCCGGGATTGAAACTTCTGCTGCAAAGCCGGTCAGGACGCCGATGAGTGCGATATGCCCGCCTGTCCGGCAGGCCGCTATCGACTGCGCCAGCGTCGCCGGTCCGCCGACCTCGATCACATGATCGACGCCGCGTCCGTCCGTCAGTTCCCTGGCCCTGCCGCCCCACTCCGGCACCGCCTTGTAGTTGATGACGCTGTCGGCCCCGAGTCGTCTGAGCTTCTCCAGCTTCTCTTCATCGGACGACGTGGCGATGACCCTTGCGCCGGCGGCCTTGGCAAATTGCAGCGCAAACAATGACACGCTGCCGGTGCCAAGGATCAGCACCGTGTCGCCGGGCTTTACCTTGCCGCATGTCACCAGGCCGCGCCAGGCGGTGACGCCCGTGCAGGTCAGCGTTGCCGCCTCGAGATGCGTATAGCCCGCCGGCGCCGTGGTGAAGGCCTGCGCCGGCATGCACACATACTCGCTGGCGAAGCCGTCGAAACTGTCTCCGGGAATGTCGCGGCTTGTATCGGATCTCATGTCGCTGGCCAGCCACCAGGGGTAGAAAACACTGACGACGCTGTCGCCCGGCTTGAACGTGTCGACGCCGTCACCGATGGCGATCACCTCGCCGGCGCCATCCGACAGCGGCACGCGGCCGTCGGCGAGCGGCACCTTGCCCTGTACGGCGAAATCGTCGCGCATGTTCAGCGCGCAGGCGCGAATCCTGACCAGCATTTCTCCCGGCCCAGGCCGGGGCTGATCCTCCTCGACCAGGTCTAGCTTGTCCAACCCGCCCGGCGCTCTCAGCCTGACCAGCTTCATAGTCTCTCTCCGACGTAAAGAGCGTTAGCATGGCGGCGGCGGTCCAGCCTATCGCCGGACCGGCCGGCCGGAAATCACGCGCAGCCAAGGCGCCAGATGGACGGCGCTCATCAAGAGATACATCAGCGGCATGCCGGTGAGCGGGGAGGCATCGGCCCCCAGGCACGACATGACGCCGTCGCCAGCGTGAATGCAGGTAAGCAGCGCCATCACGGCGAAAACAGGGGCCGCGGCGAGGCACAGCCAGTCGGCGGTGCGGAGAGAAACTGCATCGGAGCGTTGAGGGACCTCACTGCCGGTGCCTGTGCCGATATCGCTCATGGTCGTAATCCCTTGATGATCAATGCCCGGGTTTCCTGTCCCGTGAGGCACAGGAAACCAAGCTGGATGGGCGCCGCTCCAGGTCCTTACTTGCCGTCCTTGTTGCGGAACGCGGCTTCGCCGGCCGCCGACACTTCCTCCCACGTCTTGTCGGGTGCGGCGTCGTAATTGTCGTGCCAGTTCCACCAGCTGTAGAGCTCGGTCTGCGGATAGCCTTCGGGCGAATCCTCCCAGATTTCCTGGCGGCCGAGCGGCGTTGCGTCGAGGTAGCTCCAGACCGTGCCCATCTGCTCGTCGCCGCGGTTGTTGATGAAGTAGGTGCGATAGACTTTCTTGCCGTCCTGGATGAACACGTTGTGGCCGTGCCATTCGTCGACGCCGAAATCCTTGTCGAAACTGTCGGTGATTGTGTACCAGGGCATCTCCCAACCCATCCGCTGCTTCAAGCTGGCAATGTCGGCCTGCGGCGCGCGGGAGGCATAGGCAAGCGTGGTGTTGCGGGCGTTGAGATGGGCGAGATGGCCGACCTGGTCGGCGCCGAGCGAACAGCCGCGGCAGGCATGTTCGGGCCAGCCGTGGACGCCGGGTTCGTAGAAGGCGCGGTAGACGATCAACTGGCGCCGGCCCTCGAACAAATCGAGCAGGCTCGCTTTGCCGTTGGGACCTTCAAACACATAGGGCTTGTCTACTTCCATCCATGGCATGCGCCGGCGCTCGGCCGACAGCGCGTCCCTGGCGCGCATCGTTGCCTTTTCCTTCACCAGCATCTTTTCGCGCTCGGCTTCCCATTCCTGCCTTGAAACGACCGGTGGGGTCTTCATTGCCACGTGCTTGGTCATTGCTTGTTTCCTTTGCCAGTTGTTGAGCCGTTGTGGCTTGTCGTTGCCTGTTGATCGTGAGGCAGGCTAGGGCCGCGAGGCGGCGAGGGCGGAGTTACAAATGTGACGGCATTTGCAGGCGGGCCACCGCAGCAGGGGTGGCGAGGCCGCACGGTGGGCTCGAAGTCCTCGGAAGCAGGCATGGTCGGTTTTTCCTTATTGAGAAGCTTAACACGACTGTCTGAGATGCTCAGGCTAGCGAATGCGAATATTGCCGTCAACGCAGGCCTGGGCGTCTTCAACCAGTCCAGATGGCTAGGTCGCCGTCCGCGGCTTGCTGCTTGGCGGTGGTGACTTAAGTTAGGGCCGATAAGGGGAGCGGTGGGAGTTACAAATGTGACGGGATTTGCATGGACTCGCTGATCACCGCGGCAGGGCTGGCGCTGGCGGCGGGCAATCCGCTGGCGGCACTCGACCGCGTCGCCTTGCGCGAGGATGCCCCGGCGCTGGCGTTGCGCGGCATTGCCATGGCGCAGCTCGGCGATTTCCATCGCGCCAAAGTACTGTTGCGTAGGGCCGGCCGTGCCTTCGGTCCAAAGGAGGCGGTGGCGCGCGCCAGGTGCGTTGTCGCCGAAGCCGAGATCGCACTTGTTTCGCGTGATCTCGGCTGGCCGTCCAAGGCGCTCGACGCGGCGCGGTCGACATTGGAAAAGCATGGCGACCGGCTGAACGCGGCGCATGCCGGGCATCTCAAAGTGCGCCGCCTGCTGCTGATCGGCCGCCTCGACGAGGCTGAAGACGTGCTGGCTGGGCTCGATCCGTCGCCGCTTCCGCCGGCCTCACGCGCCGCGCATGAACTCGCGGTTGCCGGCATCGCCATGCGGCGCCTGAAGACGAAGGCCGCGCGCGCAGCCCTTGAGTGGGCGCGCCATGCCGCCCGCCGGGCCGGCATTCCGGGTCTTATGGCGGAGGTCGACAGCGCCTTCCTGGCGCTGGAGCCGCCGGCGGCGCGGCTGATCGCAGGCGGCGAGGAGCATCCGCTGTTGCTCGAAGAGGTCGAAGCGCTGCAGGCGTCGCGCGCGCTGGTCGTCGATACGTTCCGCTATATCGTGCACAAGCAGGAAACAACGATCTCGCTGGCAACGAGGCCGGTGCTGTTTGCGCTGGCGCGCGCGCTTGCCGAAGCCTGGCCGGCGGATGTGCCGAGGGCGACGCTGATTGCCCGCGCCTTTGGCGGCCGGCATGCCGATGAATCGCATCGCGCCAGGCTGCGGGTCGAGATCGGCCGGCTGCGCGCCGAATTGCGGCCGCTGGCGGGCATAGGCGCGACCAGCCAGGGCTTTGCGCTAAAGCCGCGCGAAGCAGGCTCCGTGGCGGTGCTGGCGCGGCCGATCGAGGAGCGGCACGCCGCGGTGCTGGCCTTCCTGGCTGATGGTGAATCCTGGGCCAGCTCGGGGTTGGCGCTGGCGCTGGGCGCCGGACAGCGAAGCGTACAGCGGGCGCTCGAGCAGTTGGCCGAGACCGGCAAAGTGCAGTCCTTCGGCCACGGCCGGGCGCGGCGCTGGATGACGCCACCGGTCGCTGGTTTCACGACCACCTTGTTACTCCCGTCGCCGCTGCCGAACGGCTAGGAAAGGTGACCATGATCGAGGACCAGGACATGAAACATTCAGCAGCGGAAATCCTGCGCGAATACGGGCCCTTTCCTGATGTCGACACCGTGCACGGCGTGAGCTTCGACGGACAGAATGTCTGGTTTGCGACGGGCGAGCGGCTGACCGCCTTCGATCCGGCAAGCGGTGAGACGCTGCGCTCGATCGATGTCGCCGCCCATGCCGGCACCGCCTATGACGGCCGACATCTGTTTCAGCTCGCCGGGGACCGCATCCAGAAGATCGACCCGGATACCGGCAAGGTGCTCTCCATCATCCCGGCGCCCGGCGGCGGCCGCGATTCCGGCATGACCTGGGCCGAGGGCACGCTCTGGGTGGGGCAAAACCGGGAGCGCAAGATCCACCAGATCGATCCCGAGACCGGGAAAATCCTGCGGACCATCGACTCAAACCGCTTCGTCACCGGAGTGACCTGGGTCGATGGCGAGCTCTGGCACGGCACCTGGGAAGGCGACCAGAGCGATGTCCGGCGCGTCGATCCGCAAAGCGGAAAGGTGCTGGAACGGTTCGACATGCCGGCAGGGGTGGGCGTTTCCGGGCTCGAATCCGACGGCGGCGACCGCTTCTTCTGCGGCAGCGGCCCCGGCGGCATGGTGCGATCAGTGCGTCGGCCGAAGTAAGGCCGTCAAGTATTGGGCCGGCAGCATATTTCCTACGGTCATCCCGCCGAGATCATATCCCGGAGCCGTCGAGCAGCGGGACGTCTTCGCCTTGCCACGGACTTGGCATTGAAGCCCGGCTCAGATTGGCCGTCGGCAGCGGCATCCAGCATTTCAACTCCGGTTCGGGGTATTCGATCACCCGTCCTGGCGACGAATCGGAAGAGCGCCAGCCCTCCGTGCCGAACTGGTCGGCGCGCGACCAGTAAGCGAGGTCGACCTCGGCCGGCCCCTGTTCCGATGGCCTGACCGTGACCAGGATGCGGCTGCCGTCCTTGGGCGCGCTCGCCATGTGCCGCCAGCGATCGGGTTCGTCCATTCTCATGTCCTCCTGCACGTTGCAGGGATAGTCGCCGCGCTCTTGGCAGCGGTCAACCCGAACTTTGCCCAAGCACGAGATCTGTTTAGCACTCCCGCGCCGTCGGCCGAAACAGGATCTGGTTCATGTCGACCTCGTCGGGCTGGCTCACGGCGAACGGCCCACATGGCGAAAGAATCCGAGTGCCGGGCCGCAACAGGAAAATCGAAGCCGGCATGTGAACGGGCTCACATGCCGCCACTGCAAGGAACGCTATGGGACGTCCGGCCATGACAGGGGTTTCGGATGACACTTGCTGATCTGTCTTTTTATCTTTTCACTATTTTCAATGGCTTGCGCGTGGTGTCCTACCTGCCGCAGATCGTGCGGGTGGCCCGGGACAGGCACGGGGCGTCGGCGATTTCCTACGCGACCTGGCTGTTGTGGACAGGCGCCAACGCCACGACGGGACTCTACGCCCACATCAATCTGAACGATCCCGCTCTGGCGGCGATCAACTGGCTGAACGCCGTATGCTGCGTGCTGGTCATCGCGCTCACCGCCTACAAGCGCCATCGCGCACGGCTTCCGGTTGAGGAAGCCGCAAGCCGGTCGGAAGCGACCGCTCTGATGGTCGACAATGTCTGCTGAAGATCACCGCGGCAGATTGCGCTTTTCGAGGCCGCTCTCAGACATGCACGGTGCCATGCGAAAGCTCGCCATCGTCGCTTGAGATGAGGAAAGCGGCTGCGAGCAGGCCGACATAGAACAGCCCGACCATGCACGCGACATAGATGCCTGGAACCGGGCCGAGCTGCGCCACGCGCGCGGCGTCGAGAAATGACGCGCCCAAGCCTATCGGCGACCCTTCGCGCTGCAGACTGGGCGTCGTGATCTTCAGCACCCACGCCAGCATCAGGATCGTGTACATGAAAATGTAGTTGCGGCGCAGCCGGCGCACCAACGCCGCGCGTTGCGAGATCAGGAAGCGCGGCGAACGCAGGCCTTCGCCGACGATGGCCAGCCAGTTGGAGGCGTAGTCGGGCTGCGGCGAGAAGATCTGCGCGAAATAATAGCGCTCGAACTGGCGCACCCTGGCCCGGTAGACGTCGAAGAAACGATAGCGCCGCGCCTCGATCCATAGCAGCAGCGTGATCAGCAGCATGGCAAAGAGCAGCACCCCGTGATGGGCGCTGGGCGTCGAGAGTGAGACTGAGAGCATGGCGGCGACGACAGTAATCGCCCAGTTGCTGGTACGGTCCAGCCGGTCGCGCCAGCCGGCCATGCGGGCGATTTCGGCGCGGTGGAAATGCGACATGGTGGCCACGAATTCCGATGAGGTGAGCTTCAGCGCGAACGCATCAGACGCCCGCGGCGCTGCAGCCGCTTCGTCGGTTTTCACGGTCTTGACCTGGGACATCCCTTGCCATGCGCCTCCCAACGCCATGGCCGGCCGAAACGACGCCGGTCATCCCCATCTGCGCAACGCGCAATCGGTTGAAAATGTTCCGTCGCCGGCCCGGGTCTCGGCGGTTTATCCGCAGTCAGATAGGCCTGTTATGCGATTCAGGTAATGAGGAACCTGCGGCGCGCCAAGGGAGCGTGGCGTGCAACCGATCTCGCCCGCAAACGTTATACCGGGCACGATGAGGGGGTGCATGTCCTTCGTGGTCAACCGGCGCCGGCCGGTCGCGCTTGCCGCGGCAGCTTTCGCATTCATCCCGGCCGCATCGTTGGCAGCCGAAAAGACCGGCATGTCCAGCGAGGGCATTTTCGTTCTCGAAATCCTCCTTCTGCTTCTCGTCGGCCGCGGCATCGGCGAATTGCTGGAGCGTCTCGGCCAGCCGGCGGTGATGGGTCAGCTCATCGGCGGCATCCTGCTCGGGCCATCGCTGCTCGGCTGGCTATTGCCGGAAGCAGAACGCGTGATCTTTTCAGGCGACGCCACCCAAAAGAGCATGATCAGCGCCATCGCCCAGCTCGGCGTGTTGATGCTTCTGTTGCTCACCGGGATGGAGACGGATCTGCGGCTGGTGCGCAGGGTCGGCCGTGCGTGCTTTTCCATCTCCGCCGCGGGCGTCGCCGTGCCTTTCGCGCTCGGCTTCACCGCCGCACAGTTCATGCCGGCCTCGCTGCTGGCCGACGGAACCGAGCGCATTGTCGCCGGTCTCTTCCTCGGCACGGCGCTGTCGATCTCCTCGGTCAAGATCGTCGCCATGGTGGTGCGCGAGATGAACTTCATGCGCCGCGATCTCGGTCAGATCATCGTCTCGTCGGCCATCATCGAGGACACGATCGGCTGGGTGATCATCGCCATCACCATCGGCATCGCCACCAAGGGGCGCATCGAGCTCGGCAGCCTTGCCTTCACCATTGTCGGCGTCGCCGCCTTCATGGGGTTTTCCTTCACGATTGGCCGCCGCATCGTCTTCGACGCCATCCGCTGGACCAACGATACGTTCCGCAGCGAATACGCCGTCGTCACCGTCATTCTCGCCATCATGGGCGCAATGGCGCTGATCACCGATCTGATCGGCGTCCACACCGTGCTCGGCGCCTTCGTCGCCGGCATACTGGTTGGGGAATCGCCGATCCTGTCGCGTCATATCGAAGGGCAATTGCGCGGCGTCATCATGGCGCTGTTCATGCCGGTTTTCTTCGGCGTCGCCGGCCTTTCGGCGGATCTCACCGTGCTTGTCGACCACGAGCTTGCGCTACTCACGGCCGCTTTGGTGCTGATCGCCAGCTTCGGCAAATTCGCCGGCGCCTTCATCGGCGCCGAGCTTGCCGGCTTGAGCCGCAAGGAAGGCATCGCCGTCGGTTGCGGCATGAACGCGCGCGGCTCGACCGAAGTCATCGTCGCCTCTATTGGCCTGTCGATCGGCGTTCTGTCGCACAATCTTTTCACCATGATCGTGACCATGGCCGTCATCACCACGCTCGCCATGCCGCCGACCTTGCGTTGGGCACTCGGCCGCTTGCCGATGGGCGAGAACGAGAAGAAGCGTCTGGAGCGCGAGGAGATCGACCAACGCGGCTTCATCGCCAATCTGGAACGACTGCTGGTGGTGACCGATGAGGGCGCTGTCGGCCGCTTTGCTGCTTACCTCGCAGGAGTCGTGGGCGCCGGCAGGCCGACGACGGTGCTGCATGCCCGAGGCGAGGGGGAGGAGGCCGAGCCCGGCACGGATGCGAAGCTCGAGCCGATCGAAAAGGGTGCCGAGGACAGCCGCGAGGCCGCCAGGAGTTCGGACGAGGAGCTGGCCCGCGCGGCGCCTGTCACGCGGCGCCACGAGGCCGAGCTTTCGGCCGAAACGGTTGCCAAGGAGGCGCGCAAAGGCTATGGGCTGCTGCTGATCGGGCTCGGCCGCGCGGTCACCTCGAAAGGTGGGTTTACCCGCCGCATCAACGAGATCGCCGGCGCCTTCGAGGGTCCGCTATGCCTGGTGCTGAAGGCGACCGGCGCCGGCCGCCAAATGCCAAGGCTAGGACCTGAAGGCGGGAAGATTCTGGTTCCGGTCAACGGCACCGCGATCGCCCGCCGGGGTGCCGAAATGGCACTGGCGATTGCAGCGGTCACGGGTGCGCGGGTCAAGATACTTTATGTCGCGCGCGTCGGCCGCGACGAACCGCGCGACACTGTCTCGCATCGCCACAGGGAGGCGGTGCTGAAGGATACCGTCGCGCTAGCCGACCGCTATGGCGTCGAGATCGAGACGGCCATCCGCAGCCGGGCCGCCGCCGCCGATGCCATTGCCCGCCAGGCCGGCAGGGCGGCGGCGCTGATCGTCATGGGCGTGGCGCGGCGCCCTGGCGAGGAACTCTTCTTTGGCGAGACGACCACCGGCGTGCTGCAGCGCTGCCAATGCCCGGTGGTGCTGATCTCGGACGCCAGGCTCAGCCGCGACGACGAGGGCAGGGAAGAGCTGCGCTCGGGAACGGCGACAGGGTGATGAGTATTTCCCCTCGAGGGAAATTTCGCTCACGTCGCCTGCAGCCTCTCTCGGCCGGGCTGCGGCGGGAAGGCGATGGCGATGCCGGCAGCACCGAGGCCGATCAGCGCCGAGCCGATGAACAGCCAGGAATAGCTGGCATAGGCGTCGAAGATCATGCCGCCGGCGAGCGGGCCGAACGACATGCCGAGGCTGGACAACAGGGTCGCGGCGCCAAGTATCGTGCCGATGATGCGTGGCCCGAAATAGTCGCGCGCCAGAACCGCATAGAGCGGCATGACGCCGCCATATGTGGCGCCGAAGATGATCGCCAGGAGATAGAACTGCTCGAGATTGCCGACGGCGAGATAGGCGGCGATCACCACCGCCTGGATGGCGAGGCCCACGATCAGCACCGGCTTGGCGCCCAACCTGTCGCCGAGCACGCCGTAGAGCACGCGCCCGCCAAGGCCGGCAAGGCCCTCGACGCTGTAGATCGACACGGCTGCCATCGGCGCCACGCCGCACGACATGGCATAGCTCACCATGTGGAAGATCGGCCCCGAATGCGCCGCGCAACAGGCGAAGAAGGTCATGCCCAGCACCAGGAATTGCGGCGAGCGCAGCGCCTGGCCGACTGACATGCCGGGGGCCGCGGCAGGCGCGGGCGCGCTGCCATCCGCTGCCGCGACCGCCGCCGACGGCTGGCGCACCAGGAAGACGGCCGGCAGCAACAGCACCCAGGCCATGATCCCGATGTCGAACATGGCGGTACGCCAGTCATAGGCCGTGATCAGCCAGCGCGCGAAGGGCGAAATGGTCATCGGCGCCACGCCCATGCCGGCCGAGACCAGCGACACGGCCAGGCTGCGATGGGTCTCGAACCAGGCGGTGGTCAGCGCGATCATCGGCGCGAAGAAGGCGCTGGCCGCCAGCCCGACGATGACGCCATAGCTCAGCTGGAAGACCAGCAGCGATTGGGCTCGGCTCGCCACCACCAGCGACAGGCCGAGCAGCACCGCGCCGGCAAAAACCACCGGGCGGGCGCCGACACGGTCATAGATGGCGCCCCAGGCGAAACCGCCTGCACCCATCACCAAGAAATTCAGCGTCATGGCGCTGGAAATGCCGGTTCGCGACCAGTTGGTGTCGAGCGCCATCGGCTCGAGAAAGATCGCCAGCGAAAACATCGCGCCGAGCGCCACACAGGTCATCAGCGCGCCGCACGCGACGATCACCCAACGGTAGGAATTGTTCATGCTCTTCTCCCGAGATCGGTTTCGATGCGGCGCCACTCGCTCCAGCTCCGTTGCGCCGCTTGCGTCCGAAGGACGTTGGCGGGATTTCGAATCCGACAATCCGGTTGCATTTTTTATCCGGTCTGCGTGGAAGTCCATCCGGATATGACAAAAGCAGGGTGTAAGGCTGCCAAGCGCGCCGACAAGATAGACTGCCGAATTGACGAGCCGCTCCGCGGCACTAGCTTTGTGGTCTCGCGACGGGAGATATCGCTCATGGAACTGCATCGCGGCCGCCTCATCGACCACGTCCAGCTGGTGGTCAGGGACCTCAAGGCGAGCCGGGGCTTCTATGAAGCCGCCTTCAAGGTGCTCGGCATTCCGATCGGCGGCGAGGCCGAGGACTATTTCTGGGCCGACGAACTGTTCATCTCAAGCCTCGACAGCCGGGCGGCGAGGGGACAACTGACCGGGCGCCATCATCTGGCCTTCCAGGCCAGGGATAACGCCATGGTCGATGCGTTCTACAAGGCCGGCCTCGATGCCGGCGGCGCCGACAATGGCGCGCCGGGTGAGCGGCCCTACCACCCCGGCTACTACGCCGCCTTCCTGCTCGACCCCGACGGCAACAACATCGAGGCGGTGTTTCACGGGCCGGCAAAGCGAAGTGCCGCTTCGGTCGAGATCAATTTCTAGCGCAGGTTCACGAGGAGCGGGTTGCGGTGATCCGTCCGGAGTTCTCGTAAAAACAAAGAGTTGAAGCGGTCCACGGATTCAATCGCTGAACTGCTTCACATTGCCGGCGCGTAGCGGTTCACCACCATTCCGCAGGCATAGGCTTTAGAGCCGAGCAGGCGCAATTTCCGGAAGCCGCCACGGTCGAAAATCCGCTCGCCGTCGCCCAGCGCGGCCGGATTGATGAACAGCTGGAACTCATCGACCAACCCCGCTGCAATCAGCGCCGAGGCAAAGCCGGCGCCGCCGAATACCGCCATGTCGCCTTCACCTTCAGCTTTCAGGGCCTTGACCTCGCGCGGCAGGTCGCCGCTGGCAAGCGTCGTGCGCTCCCACCGCGATGCCGCGAGCTTGTCGCTCAGCACCACCTTGCGCGCCTCGACGATGCGCTGCGCAAAGGCGTAGAAGGGATCGCGCTGATAGTTTTTTGCCGCATTGCCCCAATGGGTTAGATAGCCTTCTTCGGCCATCTTGCGGCTGAGCAGAATGGTATCGATGCCGGCGAACACCGCGTTGAAATCCTGCTTCAAGTCGTCGTCCCACGGGCAGTTGGCGCCCCATTCCCAGAGCTGCCAGTGCTCATCGCCGGCCGCGCCGACAAAACCGTCGACCGATATCTGCATCTGCAGGATCAGTTTTCTCATCGTCGTTCTCCTGATTGAGCTCTGGTGTCACCAGCGCCAGGTCAGGCGGCGTTGGTTATTGCTTTACTTTCGGAACCATTGACATGAGTGAAAAATGATGTCAATAGTAAAGTGATTTAAAAATGGAAGCATTTGAATGTCGACCAGGCAAAGATCCGGCTGTCCCATCAGCCTATCGCTCGAATTGCTCGGTGACCGCTGGACGCTGCTGATCATCCGCGACATGATTTTCGCGGAAAAAAGGCACTTCCGGGAGTTCCTGCTATCAGGCGAAGGCATCTCGTCACGCACGCTGGCCGAGCGGCTGCAGACCTTGCAGGATGAGGGCATCGTCACCAGAAGCGACGACCCCACGCACAAGCTCAAGGCGATCTACAAGCTGACGGAGGCGGGCATCGACCTGTTGCCGGTGCTGGCGACGCTCGGCGCCTGGGGCAGCAAGTACCGCAACGCCGATGACGAGCTGGCAAGGATCGCCGACGAACTGGCCGCGGGCGGCGAGGCGGGCATGGAGCAGATAAAGAAGAAGCTGCGCGCCGAGCATATCGGCTAGCGAGCAAGGCCAGCCCTCCCTTCGGGCCGATGGCGGGCTAGATCGACACGACGTCGCGCAGCCTCACCCTTCCCATCCCGCAAATCGCTGTGGCCGGAGCCATGTCTGCTTCGGATTGCCATCGCCCGAACCACGGCCTCTTCCAGCCAGCGCGCGGTGGCGGGGGCGGCATGCATGCCGATTGGGCCCATGCCGCCATGCACGTAGAGCTCTTCGACCGCGGTGCGGCCGGCGACAGGCAGCCCGTCCGACAGCATGGGCGATTGCCGGGATAGACATTCGTCACCGGGGGTGAGCCGAGACCGGCCAGGATGCGCAGCGTGCGCGCCGCGATGCGAAGGCGTCTCGGCGCTAGCGCGCCGATCCACCTTCTCCAACAAGGGGAGAAGGTGAGGCGCGCCTTGTCCCGCCTGCGCTTCTACGCGTAGCCTAAGGAGCTAGCGGGAGGAGAATCGCTTGGACACCACTGTCGTTATTGTCGGCGCCGGGCCCGCCGGCCTTGCGGTCGGTGCCTGCCTGAAGCGGGCAGGAGTGGATTTCATCCTGCTCGAAAAATCGCAGGAGATCGCGCCCGCCTGGCGGCGGCACTATCGGCGGCTGCATCTGCATACGGTCAAGTCGTTCTCGTCGCTGCCGTTCCTGCCCTTTCCCAAAAATTATCCGCGCTACGTGCCGCGCGAAATGGTGGTCCGCTATCTCGACGACTACGCGGAAAAATTCGATCTGCGCCCGCGCTTCGGTGTGACGGTGAAAGCCATTCGCCTCGGGGACGGCGGTTTTCTGGTCGAGACAGGATCGGACAACCTCAAGGCGCGCCATGTCGTTATCGCCAGCGGTAACAATGCCGAGCCGATCATCCCCCGGCTCCCTGCCATCGAGGCTTTCAAGGGCGAGGTGCTGCACAGCGCCGACTATACGCAAGCGGCGCCTTTTGCCGGCCGCTCGGTGCTGATCGTCGGCATGGGCAACACCGGCGCCGAGATCGCGCTCGACTTGGCGGAAAGTGGCGCGCGTCCGACCATTTCGGTGCGCAAGGGCGTCCACATCGTGCCGCGCCAGCTGTTTGGCGTGCCGATCCAGATGGTCGGCATCGCCAGCCGGCCAATGCCGCAGGCGCTGAACGACTGGATGTTTCCGATCATCCTCGATTTCGCGCTGGGCAAGCTCGAGAAATACGGCATCGTCAGGCCGAAACAGGGCATCCTGCAACAGATCGACGAAGTCGGCCGCATCCCGGTCATCGACGTCGGCACGGTCGACGCCATCACCAAAGGCGCCATCAAGATCGCGCCCGACATAGCGGGCTTCACCGAGCGCGGCGCTGCGTTCACCGACGGCAGGCAGGAAAATTTCGACGCCGTCATCCTCGCCACCGGCTATCGCCCGGGCTACGAAAAGTTTCTGCCCGTGGAATTGCAGCCGGAGCGCAGTGGCGTCAACGCCCGCGCCTCGCAACTCGGCCTCTACCTCGTCGGCTTCTACAATCCGGTCACCGGTCTGCTCAGGGAAATTGGACGCGAGGCGAAGGCAGTGGCGGCCGACATTGCTCGGCGAAGCTGAAAGGGGCGGCGTCGGCCAAGCTGCGGATCTCCCGCCTTGCGGGGAGATCGGCTATCCATCACAGCCCCGCCGCGTCGCCCTCATCGAGCAGCCATTGCCGCACGGCTTGCGTCGGTTCTGGGTGCCGTTGCTTGCGCGGCATCACGACATAGAAATCGTGCGTCCCACGCATCTCTGCGTTGATCGGCTGCACCAGCCGGCCGGCGGCAATGTCGGCAGCGACGAGAAACCGGCTGGCCAGCGCGATGCCCTGGCCGGCAATGGCGGCGTCGATCGCGAGGCCTGTCTGGTTGAAGCGCATGCGTTTGGCCTCGGTGGCCATCTTCAGCCCGAGCGCTCTCTCCATGAATTCCGGCCACAGATTGTGCGCGTCGTGCAACAGGACATGATGCTGGATATCGGCCGTCGCGATCTCGTTCGCCTCGGTAGGCAGCAGGGCAGGGCTGCAGATGGCGACGATCTGCTGTGGGAACAACAGGTCGACCATCAGGCCGGCGCCGAAGGGCGGGCGGCCTTGCCTGACCGCAATGTCGACGCCGTCGGCCTGAAAACTCGACAGGCTTTGGCTGGCCAGGATGCGCAAATCGACGAGCGGGTTGTGGGCGACGAACTCCGGCAGTTTGGGGATCAGCCATTTGGTGGCAAAGCTCGGCGTGACGCTGATCGTCAGCCGCGCCGGCTCGGGCCGCAACAGCAGCGTTGCCTCGGAGATCAGCTCGAAGGCGCGGCGAATGTTCGGCGCATAGGCACGTCCCTCATCGGTCAGCGCCAGGCCGCGCGGCAGCCGGTCGAACAGCTTTGCGCCGAGATCCGCCTCCAGCCCGCGTATATGCTGCGCCACCGCCCCTTGCGTCACGTTCAGCTCCTGCGCGGCGATGCGGAAGTTGAGATGACGCGCGGCGGCTTCGAAGGCACGCAGCGCATTCAACGGCGGCAGGCTCAGGAAGGCTTCGGGCATGCAGGAGTTTTTCTACAGCTTGATTTCAGGCTTTCTGGTTCGAACCAGATGGCAAGACCGGCTATATCATCCTTTGAAGTCGCGAGACACACGCCGCAAAACCCCAAGGAGAGAAAAATGAGTGTAGAAAAAGTGGCAGTCGTCGTCGCGGGTGGCAGCGGTATGGGCGCGGCGGCGGCCAAGCGGCTGGCGGCGGACGGGTTCAAGGTCGCGATCCTGTCGTCCTCCGGTAAGGGCGAGGCTCTGGCCAAGGAGCTTGGCGGCCTCGGCGTCACCGGCTCCAACCAGTCGAATGACGATCTGCAGCGGCTCGCCGATCTGACGCTCGAGCGCTTCGGCCGCATCGACGTGCTGGTCAACAGCGGCGGCCACGGGCCACGCGCGCCGATCCTCGAAATCACCGACGAGCAGTGGCACACCGGTCTCGACGTCTATCTGATGAACGTCATCCGGCCGGTGCGCATCGTGGCGCCGCAGATGGTCAAGCAGAAGGCCGGCGCCATCATCAACATCTCGACCGCCTGGGTGGTCGAGCCGAGCCCGATGTTCCCGACATCCGCCGTGTTCCGCGCCGGTCTTGCCGCCTACACCAAGATCTTCGCCAACACCTACGCCGCCGACAATGTGCGCATGAACAATGTGCTGCCCGGCTGGATCGACAGCCTGCCGGCCACCGAGGAGCGCCGCGACAGCGTGCCGATGCAGCGCTACGGCACCTCGGAGGAAATTGCCGCGACCATCGCCTTCCTCGCTTCCGAAGGTGCGGGCTACATTACCGGCCAGAACATCCGCGTCGACGGCGGCATCATCGGCGCGATCTGACCGCGCCGGTCGCCTCGCGTGAGCCGGCGCGTCACTCCTTCACCGCGCCGGTCATCGACGAGACATAGTGCTCGACGAAGAACGAATAGAGCACCACCACCGGCAGCGAGCCGATCAGCGCTCCCGCCATCAGCGCCCCCCATTCGTAGACGTCGGAGCGCACCAACTCGGTCAGCACACCCACCGGCACGGTCTTGTTTTCCGAGGACTGGATGAATGTCAGCGCATAGATGAACTCGTTCCATGACAGGGTGAAGGCGAATATGCCGGCGGAGATCAGGCCGGGCACCGACAGCGGCAGCACGATCTTGGTGAGGATCTGCCACCGGCTCGCTCCGTCTATCAGCGCGCATTCTTCCAGTTCGAACGGGATGGAGCGGAAGTAACCCATCAACAGCCACGTGCAGAACGGCACCAGGAAGGTCGGATAGGTAAGGATGAGCGCGAAGGGCGTGTCGTAGAGCCCGAGGTTGAACACCATTACCGACAGCGGAATGAACAGGATCGAGGGCGGCACCAGATAGGCGAGGAAGATGCCGAGGCCGACCTGCCGCGCCCCGGAAAACCGCAGCCGCTCGATCGCATAGGCGGCGAACACCGACGCCAGCAGCGACAGGAAAGTAGCGGCGGTCGAGATGATGATCGTGTTGAGCAGCCAGCCCGGATAGGAGGTCTCGAACAGGAGATAGCGGATATGCTCCAATGTCGGATGCACCACCCAGAACGGATTGAACTGCGCATAGTCGGTCATCTCGAGATTGGGCTTAACCGCCGTGATCGTCATCCAGTAAAACGGAAACAACAGCACGAAGACGAACACCAGCAGCGGCAGATAGACCGTCACCACGCGGCGCGGCAGGCTCTGCAGGTAGCCCATGCCGCCTTCGTCGATATCCCCACGTTTCGCCTTCCTTGTCGCGGCCGTCTTGACCATGTCAGTCTCCGCCGCCTTGTTGCCATTTGCGGCGTTGCAGGCCGAAATAGCTGAACAGGATCGCCGCCAGCAGGAACGGGATCATGGCCACCGCGATGGCCGCGCCCTCGCCAAGCTGGCCGCCGGAAATGCCGCGCTGGAAAGACAATGTCGCCATCAGATGCGTGGCATTCACCGGTCCGCCCCGGGTCAGCACGTAGATCAGCTGGAAATCGGTGAAAGTGAACAGCACCGAGAAGGTCATGGTGATGGCGATGATCGGCGTCAGCAGCGGCAGAGTCACATAACGAAACAACTGCCAGCGACTGGCGCCGTCGAGCGTGGCCGCCTCGTAGAGCGACTGCGGAATGGTCTGCAGGCCGGCGAGCAGCGTGATGGCGACGAAAGGAATGCCGCGCCAGACGTTGGCGGCGATGACCGAAGCGCGCGCATTCTCCGGATCGCCGAGGAAATTGATGCGGTGGTCGATCAGGCCCATTTGCTGCAGCGCCCAGGACAGGATGGAGAACTGCGAATCGTAGATCCACCAGAAGGCGATGGCTGACAGTACAGTGGGCACCACCCAGGGCAGCAGGACTATCGCGCGGAAGAACGATTTGAACGGCAGGTTTTCATTGAGGATGAGCGCCAGCCACAGGCCGAGCACGAACTTCAGGATCGAGGCGCTGACCGTGTAGAGCAGCGTGTTGAAGACGGAGAGCCAGAAGACGTTGTCATTCCAAAGGTACTGATAATTCTCGACGCCGATGAAGATGCCGGGGCGGCCGATCCGGGCATCGGTGAAACCGAGCCAGACGCCCAGCCCGAGCGGATAGGTCAGGAAGACCAGCAGCAGCGCCGCCGCCGGCAGCATGAAGCCGAAGCCCAGCGCGTTGCGGCTTTCGGAGATCCGCGAAAGCATCGACGGACGCGGCTGGGCGGCAACGGACGGCACGGCCATGGAGGGCTCCTCATCGGGGAATCAGGTCACGGCGTCAACGGCCGCCATGGGATTGTGCGACGGGCCGGGCAGCGCACTAGACGCTGCCCGGCGGTGCCGTGATCAAACGCGGTAGTAGCGGTTGGCGCGCTTCTCCGCCTCCTCCATCGCCTCCTGCGGCGTCGCCTGGCCGGTCACCGCCTTGGCAAACATGTCGACCAGGACATAGTCGGCCATGGTCGCCGCCGAGGCATAGCCGAGCGGCCCGGCATAGCCGTTGGGGCGCAGCGTCGCCGAGGCCTTGGCATAGGCGGCATTGTTCGGGTCGGCCGTCCACACCGGATTGTTGTCGAAGGCCTTCAGCGTCTGGCAGCAATAGCCCGCCGAGGAGGTGATCCAGTCGGTCATCTGCGGATCCTCGAACATGAACTGCAGATAGGCCTTGGCCGCATTGGGGTAGGGCGTGTAGTTGAAGATGACGGCGGTGGTCACCTGGAACAGTTCGACCGATTTCCCGACGGGACCGATCGGCAGGTTGGTGGTGCGGATGTCCTTGGCGATCTCAGCCAGCTTCGGATCGTTGTCCTTGTTGATCTTGGCCGTATTGTAGGCGGAAATGCCGTTGGCGATGACGCCGAGTTCGCCGGCCAGGAAGGCGCGGTTGTTATTGACGTCGAGCCAGCTTTCGGTCCCGGGAATGAAGGTCTTGTAGAGTTCCTGCGCGTATCCGATCGCCTTTAGCGTCTCGGGGCTGTTGATCGCCACCTTGCCGCTCTCGTCGACCATCTGGCCGCCATGGCTCCACAGCAGCCAGTGCGCGTAATTGTTGCCGTCGCCGACGCCGTGGCCGTGCGTGAAGCCAGCCGGATGTCCCTTCGCCTGCAACGCCTTGCAAAGCTCGAGGAAGCCTGCCGTGTCCTTCGGAAATTCGGAGAAGCCGGCCTCCTTCACCCAGCTTTCGCGATAGACGATGGCATTGCCGATCGTGGCCAGCGGCAGGCCGACGAACTTGCCGTCCCGCGTCGCATATTGCTTTGGTCCGTCGTGCCAGCCGCCATATTTCGAGCCCAGATACTCGCCGAGCTCGGTCACGTCGTGCAGCTTGTCGGGATATTGATGCGGGTCGTCGAACCAGACGAACATGAGGTCCGGGCCGGAACCGACATTGGCCGCGACCGCTGCCTTGGGGCGAATGTCCTCCCAGCTTTCCTTGTCGACACGAACCTCGACACCTGTCGCCTCGGTGAAGCGCTTGGTGTTGGCCAGCCATTGATCCTCATCGCCCTTGACGAAGGGCGACCAGCGCAGCAGCCGCAGCTTTGCGCCTTCCTCGGGCTTGTATTTCAAGCCCTCCTGGGCAAAAGCCGGCGAGCCGACGAAGCGGCTTCCCAGGGCTCCCGCCGCAACACCTGCGGTCGTGCGGATTACGTCGCGTCTCGTGAACTTCATGGTCGTCTCCTCCGGTTTATCTTCCTTGCTATGCGGTCCTTACCATCCGCTACGCGTTTCAAATCGTGTTCCGGTCTTGCCGTCAAAGAGATGAATCAGGCCAGGCGCGGCAGAGAGCCGTATGGTTTCGCCCGGTGTGAAGGCATGGCGTTCGCGGAAATTGGCGACGATCTCGTCGCCGCCGGCGGTCCGGCCGATGAGCTGCACTTCCGACCCGGTCGGCTCGACCACCGCGACGGAGACTGGAATGCCTTGGTCTGACGATAGCCGCAAATGCTCGGGCCGTATTCCCAGCACCACCGGATGACCGTTGCCAACGGCCGGCGCGCCGGCCAGCGGCACGGAAATTCCCCCGGCGCCGCGAAAGGACGGAGACCCGTCGGTGACGATCTCGCCCCTGATCAGGTTCATGGCGGGCGAGCCGATGAAACTGGCGACGAAGAGATTGTTTGGCCTGTCGTAGAGCTCCAGTGGCGGTCCGATCTGTTCGACGATGCCGTCATGCATGACCACGATCTTGTCGGCCATGGTCATGGCCTCGATCTGGTCGTGGGTGACATAGACTGTCGTCGTTTTGAGCCGCTGGTGCATTTCCTTGATCTCGGCGCGCATCTGCACCCTGAGCTTGGCGTCGAGATTGGAGAGCGGTTCGTCGAACAGGAAAACCTGTGGATCGCGCACGATCGCCCGGCCCATGGCGACGCGCTGGCGCTGGCCGCCGGAAAGCTGGCGCGGATATCGCGTCAGCAATGGCACCAGCCCGAGGATTTCGGCGGCGCGCTGAATGCTGGTAGCGCAATCGGCCTTCGAAACACCTTTGAGCATGAGCGAGAACGCCATGTTCTCGGCGACCGTCATGTGCGGGTAGAGCGCGTAGTTCTGGAACACCATGGCAACGTCGCGCTCTTTCGGGGCAACGTTGTTGACGACCCGATCCCCGATCGCGATCTCGCCCCGAGAAATTTTTTCCAGGCCGGCGATCATCCTGAGAAGGGTCGATTTTCCGCAACCCGACGGGCCGACCAGCGTGACGAATTCGCCGTCGTCGATATCCACACTGACGCCATGCAGGACCTCGACGGTCCCGAACGATTTGTAAACGTCGCCGATCGCGACAGACGCCATCGATCTCCTCCCGAATGCTTCTTGCGACGCCCCGAAGGAAACCGCTCCTCTCCCGCCTCGCGACCGTCTCCCATTGCCCCAACAGGTCGCGCGACAATCAGACGGTAGCGCTACCAAGCCTGCCTGTAAAGCGGCCATGCGGCCGGTGCTCTTGTCGTTCGGAACACTCGGCGCTATGACCGGCACACCGGCAAACTACCTCCCATTCACAAAAGCCAGCACCAGCTTCTGCAGGTTTCCGCCGGGGCCGAATTCGACTCGGTCGAAGTCGCGGCTCGCCTGCCGCTGTGCCAGCGAGATCTGGGCGAGTTGCCTCGTCAGCTCGGTTCTGATCTTGCTGCAGCCGGGGTCATCAGTAACGGTCAGGCCGACGCTCACCGCCTCGATCTTGCGCACCATCTCGGCGATGGCTGCGCCATGCACTCTCTCGTGGGCGGCGAGCCCGGCGATGAACACCGTCCAGTTCTTCTGGACGGAAGCCGGCAACGGTTCGGCCGGCTTTGGCAAGGTGTAGGTGATGATCAGTTTCGGGCGCGCCGATTTGAGCACGCAGGCGTCGCCTTGCGGCCTGTAGTCCCTGGTCCAGGTCAGCTTGAAATTGGTGTGCGCAATGACCCGACCCTTGCCGAGCAAGGGGCCGGCTTCGCCGATCGCGGCATAGAGTTCCGGGCCGGTCCGCCCTGCGATGGCGTAGGTCTCGACCTTTTCGACCGGCTTCCAGTCGGCGCGTGCCGGCGACGCCAGCAGAGAGGCCGCGAACAGGAGAAAGAACATGGCTGGTTTCATGGAAACGTCAGAGACACTGGGCTGAGGCAAAGATCAACCCGGCGCAAATGCACTCAGGTCCCACGGCAGGCCGCGTCATAGTCGGCCAGCACCTGATCGACAGCTTCGAGAAGGATAGCCTCGGGATTGCCCGCCGGCCCGAGTTCGGCCGGCAGCGCCGGCAGGAATTGCCGCATCAGCGTTTCGGGAATGGCAACGTCGTCCAGCGCCTTGCACAGGCGCTCGACCGCCGCGACAGCGGTGGGGTTGCTCCAATAATAGCGGATGCGGTCGCTGTAGCTGTAATGCCGCTGCACATAGAGCTCTGCTTCGTTGCCATGATAGTGGCTGTGCCAATGGCCGGGTGCTGCCAGCATCGCGCTTTCCATGGTCCGGGCGAGCGACCGGTCGCCATAATCCGTGATCATTTCGGATGCTATCAGGTCGAGCCCGTAAAGCGCCTCGCGCAAGGCGAAGGTCAGGCCGGGGCCGACCTTGAGGATGGGAAAGCCGTTTGCGACCAGCTCGGTCAAAGCCGCACGGCTCTGGTAGTCGGTCGAATGCGCCTCGTAGACGAGCGACGGCTGCTCATCGAGCAAGCCGGTCAGGCCCTTGGATTTCTCGGGCGCGTAGGCGACGACGTTCTGGCTGCCGAATTCCACGCCCGGCTGCACCACCACGGCCATGACGCGGCCGAAGGCCTCCGTCAGCCCCTCACGGGCAAAGATCTCCCGGTGAACCTCGATCGTGCGCCGCGCCGCCGCCGCCTCGGTCGGCTTCAACTCGCTGATCGCATGGTCGACGCCGCCGGGGGCGGGAACTTCGGTGCCGATGATGTAGACCGGCAAGGTGCTGCCTGCGGCGTGCGCGCCCGTTTCGGCCGCCTTTGCCAGCCGCGCCGCCCGGGTGGCGATGGTCTCGTCGTCAAGCGCCGCCGGCTCGCCGGCGCAGCCCATCGATGCGTCGAGATGGATCTTGGTGAAGCCGGCCGCGATATAGGCGCCGACCATGGCCTCGGCCTTGTCCATCGCCTGCGCCGCCGGCTCTGCGCGCCATGGGTTCGGTCCCAGATGGTCGCCGCCGAAGATGATACGCGAGGCTTCCAGCCCCTCGCGGCAGGCGATCTCCAGCACGAAGGCGACGAACAGCGCCGGGGTCATTCCGGTATAGCCGCCGAACTGGTTGACCTGATTGCAGGTTGCCTCAATCAGCAGGTTTTTCTCCCTGTCGGCAACGGCGCGCCTGATCGCCGTCTGGATCACCAGCGGATGCGCGGAGCAGATCGAGGTGATGCCGTAGGGCGAGCCGTTTTTGCGCGCGCTGGCGAGGCCTGCAAGCGGGTTGGCGCTCATGTCCGTCTCGCTGTTCCCTTGATGAATTGATCGAGTCCGTCGAAGCTGGTGACGCCCTCCATCGGGCCGCGCCGGGGGACGTTGCGGGCGCCGGCGGCATTGGCATAAAGCAGCGCCTTGCCGGGCTCCATCCCCTGGCGGCGGCAGGTCAGGTAGGTGGCGCCGAAACAATCGCCGGCGCCCGTGGGGTCGACTTCCTCGACCTGAAAACCGGCGCAGTCGATCCTGGCGCCGTCGGCGCCGAACCAGGAAGAGCCGTCAGCACCGCGCTTCAGCACGATCTCGCCGACGCCCCTGGCAAACAGCGCCGCCACCGCCCGGTGCTCGTCATCGACGCCCGCCGTAGCGAGCAATTCGTCGCCGGACGGCAGCAGCAGGTCGGCATCGTCGATGAGTGCGGAAAACAGTGCGCCGTCGGAGCCGTCGATCAGCTCCTTGCGCACATTCGGGTCGAATGAGGTCGAGCCGCCGCGGGCACGAACCGCCTGCACTGCGTAGCTGACGATCTCCTTCAGCCCTGCCACCGACAGCGTCGATCCCATGATATGCAGATGGCCGGCCCTGTCCGCCAGCAGGCGCGCAGCAGTGGTCAGGTGGATCTGCCCGGCGGCGGATTCGGCGATGTTGTAGACGAAGTCCCTGATACCATCGGGCCGGTAGCGCACGAAGGCGCATCCCGTCGGGAAGCGGTCGCTGATATCGACGGCTGAGACGTCGACGCCGTCGCGCTCCAGCCTGTCCAGGTTGAGCGTGCCGAAATCGTCGCGGCCGACGCAGCCGATAATGCCGGCGCCGCCTCCCAGCCGGGCGACCTGATCGATGAAGATCGCCGGCGCACCGCTGGGGAATGGCCCGACAAGCGATTGCGGCTCGAGGAAGCCGAAACCCCGTTCCGTCGCCATGATCTCGACCAGGATTTCGCCGGCGACAATCGTTGGCCCCACGGCCTCGGCGGCGATCTCGCTTCGGCGCGAAAGGCTCATGCTTGCGATTCCTCTCACACGCAGACTGATTGCTTGCCCGCGCAGTTATCCGACGCAAGTGTTTATCGGGTAAATCGCACATACAGCGAAGTCAATAAAACTCTACATGCGTATAGTTTATCTGTTTTCGCGCGTACACATTGCAGGATTCGGGTGGCTGGTATCGTGGCACCGTGCAAATCAGGCGTCGACCGCAGCGAAAGGACAGCCATGCTCACGCTTCATGATTATTTGCCGTCGCAAAACGGTTGGAAGGCGAGGGTCGTGCTCGGCCTGCTCAACATTCCCTATGAAAGCCGCCTGGTGTCGATTTTCGAGGGCGAGAGCCACACCGACGCCTTCCTGAAGCTCAACCCGGCCGGCGCCGTTCCTGTGCTCGAACTCGAGGATGGCCGTGCTATCGCCGAATCGAATGCGATCCTCATTTATCTCGCCGAAGGCACGCCCTTGCTGCCGGCGGATCGCTATGTCAGCGCGAAAGTTATGCAATGGCTGTTCTTCGAACAGTACCATGTCGAGCCGGTCATCGGCTCCCTGCGCTTCTGGACGCTGGCCGGAAGGCTGGAGCGCAACCAGGCGACGCTTCCGGCCAAGCGCGAAGCCGGCGCCCGCACGCTGGCAGCGCTGGAGCGCAGCCTGAACGACACGCCGTTCCTTGTCGGCGACATGCTCACCATCGCCGACATTGCTGTCTATGCCTACGGCCACCGTGCCGAAGATTGCGGCTTTGCGCTGGCGGCTTATCCGGCGGTCCTCGCCTGGACGGACCGGGTGCGCGACGCCATCGGTCCCGGCTATCCCGTGCATCTCTACAGCATCGATCCGCACTCGGCTGCTTGACGGCAAAAGGCGCGCGCGTTCATCTTGCTTAGTCGAAAAGAAGACCCAGATTCTGCTTTGTCGGCGGTTTTTACTCGCAATCCGTTGGCTGGATGGCCGGGTCTCGGCGTCATCTCGACGACCGGCCGGCACTTAGCATGGAGGTGACCATGACACGCAACGACATCATTTCGGTGTTGGGGCCGGTAGACGAGGCAGTCATAGCCGACATCGCGCTGACCGGCGCCACCCTTGAAGAACTGCGCGAGGCGTTCGCCTGGCTCGGTGCCGACGAGGCGCTGGTCAACGAGGGCCGCCGCTTGCCGGGAACGAAGGTGGCGCGGCTGATCGAAATTCTCGATATGCCGGACGACGAGGACGGCCGGCAAGCGGCGGCGCAGTAGGCTGTAGGCGTAGGGTATCGATCCGCGCCACCTTATTCCCTATTCCACACTGCCTGTTCCCTTCCTTACGCCCTCGACAGCAGCCGGCGCATGATCAGCGAGGCGTGGCCGCCAACGCCGTGCGCGGCCGTGTGGCGCTCGACCACTTCGAAACCGTGCTTGCGATAGAAGGCGATCGCCCGGTCGTTGCCCTCGATCACTTCCAGCGCAATGCTGGGGATGCCGGCATGCGCGACAAGCACCGCGTGCAGCAGGTCGGTGGCGAGCCCGCTGCCGAACTCTGTCTTGTCGATGTGCAGCCGGTCGAGCAGGACATCGCCACGATCGTCCATCGCCGCCATCGCGTAGCCGGCGATCGAACCGTCCGGCCGTTCGGCCACGAACGACATCTTGTTGTCGTCCCCAAGTTCCTCTGCCAGCCGCTCGGGCGCATGCTTGTCGTCCGAGAGCCGCGCGGTATTTTCAGGTCCCAGGATCGACGAATAGGTGCGCCGCCAAGACTCTCCCAGCAGCCGCGATACCGACGCTACATCGTTCTCTGCCATCGCCCTGATCTGAACCATGGCCGATCCCTTACTGCCTTACCCGAGACTTCAGCCAACGATCGAAGGCCACGGCCAGGATCAGGATCAGGCCGATGACGATGCTTTGTGTGTAGGACGAGACATTGTTGAACTGCAGCCCGTTTTGCAGCACGCCGATCAGCGCTGCGCCCACCACCGTGCCGCCGACCGAGCCGATGCCGCCGAATAGCGAGGTACCGCCGATGACCACGGCGGAAATCACCGTAAGTTCGTAGCCGATGCCGGCTACGGCTTCGGAGGAGTTGAGCCGTGCTGACAAAACGAAGGCCGCCAGCCCGGCGAAGAAGCCGACGATGACATAGACCGAGATCAGAATGCGGTCGACGCGCAGGCCCGAAAGGCGCGCGGCCTCGGCATTGCCGCCGACGGCATAGACGGCGCGGCCGTAGCGCGTATAGCGCAGCACGATGTGGCACAGGATGGCCGCCACCGCGAAGATGATCGCCGGCACCGGCACCGGTCCGATGAGCCCGGTGCCGAACCAGCGCATCGAGGCGTCGAAACCGGAGATCGGTCCGCCATTGGAGATGGTCAGCGTCAGGCCGCGAAACACGGTGAGCCCACCCAGCGTGACGACGAAGGGCGGTACTTTCAGCCGGGTGATGGCAAAGCCCTGGACGCCGCCGGCCAGCGCCCCGACGATGACGGCGGCAAGCAAGGCGGCGAACCAGCCATAGCCTTGCGTGCCCGTGGTCGACAGCGACAGCGTGTTGGCGGTGCCGCCCTTGGCCACCACCGCGGCCACCATGCCGCAGAAGGCGAGCAGTGAGCCGACCGACAGGTCGATGCCGGCAGTGAGGATGACGAAGGTCATGCCAAGCGCGATCAGTCCGGTGATCGAGATCTGCCTCAAAATGTTGAACAGGTTGATTGGATCGATGAAGCTCGGCTTCAGCACGGTGAAGATGACGATCAACACCGCCAGGAACATCAGCGGCCCAAAACTCATCAGAAGCCGCGCGATGTTGATGCCGCTGCGCTGGGTCTGTTCGGTGGTGCTGGTCATTGCGTTGCGTCCTGCTTGCGGTCGAGCGCCATCAGTTCCATCAGTTTTTCCTCGGTCGCTTCGATGCCCGGCATTTCGCCAGTGATACGGCCGCGCCGCATCGTAACGATGCGATCCGACACTGCCAGCACCTCCGGCAGCTCCGACGAGATCATCATGATGGCGATGCCGCGTGCGGCAAGCTGCACCAGGATCTGGTGCACTTCGGCCTTGGCGCCGACATCGACGCCGCGCGTCGGCTCGTCGACGATAAGTACTTTCGGGTCGCGCGCCAGCCAGCGGGCCAGGATCACCTTTTGCTGATTGCCGCCGGACAGGCCCTCGATCGCCTGGTCGGGCGAGGCCATGCGGATCGACAGTGCCTTGCGATAGCCGGCCAGCGCCTCGCGCTCGCGCCGTTCGGCCATGAAGCCGGCCCCATTGCTGTAGCGGCCGAGCGAGGCGATCGAGAAATTGTTGAGAATGCCAAGTGCTGCAAAAATCGCCTGGTGCTTGCGGTCTTCCGGCACCAGCCCGATGCCGAGTTTGATGGCGTCGGCGGGGGAGGCCGGGGCGATCGGCTTGCCGTCCAGCGTGATGTTACCCGCCGCGATACGGTCGGCGCCGAAAATGGCGCGGGCAAGCTCGGTGCGGCCGGAACCGACGAGACCGGCAACGCCGAGGATTTCGCCGGCCTTCACATCGAGGTCGACGCCTTCGAGCACGATGGCATGCGGCGCCAACGGGTCGCGTACCGTCCGCAGCCCGCGCACCGAGAGCCGGACCTCGCCGGCGACGTCGCGCTGCGTCGGCCGCGCGTAGAGTTCGGAGGCGGCGCGGCCGACCATCTTCTCGATGATCTTCGGAATCTGGATCGGCTGCCCATCGCGGTCGAGATGACCGGCCAGCCTGCCGTCCCGCAGCACGGTCATGCGGTCGCAAATGGCGGACGCTTCTTCCAGCCGGTGGGTGACGAACATGATGGCGACACCGTCCTTGCGTAGCCTGTCCATGATCGACATCAGTTTCTGCACCTCGGTCTCGGTCAGCGCCGAGGTCGGCTCGTCCATGATGATCAGGCGGCTTTCCAGCGACAGAGCGCGGGCGATTTCGACCAGCTGCTGTTCGGCTACCGACAGCGAGGACACCGGCGTCGCCGGATCGATGTCGAGACCGACGCGGGCGATGATCGCGCGCGAGGCGTCCTCCATCCTGCGCCAGCTGACCAGCCCGAGCGGCCCGAGCGGCGCGCGGCCGATGAAAATGTTTTCCGCAACCGTCAGCGTCGGGATCAGGCTCAGTTCCTGATAGATGGTGACGATGCCATGCCGCTTCGCATCCTGCGGACTGGACGGCGCGTAGTCGGCGCCGTCGAAGACGATGCGGCCGCTTGACGGCGGCATCACGCCGGACAGGATTTTCAACAGCGTCGACTTGCCGGCGCCGTTCTCGCCGAGCAGGCCAAGGATCTCACTGGGCCGCACCTCGAGCGAGACATCGCTGAGTGCGGTGACGCCGGAGAAATGCTTGGTCACGCCTTCGACGGAAAGGAGCGGGGGCGATGATGCGGTGGGTTCAACGGCGGACAAGCATTGCTCCCGGATTGCGATAGGCAGCGGGACAGCGCCCCCCTCTGTCCTGCCGGACATCTCCCCCACACGGGGGGAGATCAGCAGTTTTGCCGGCAGCACTATTTCTATAGCGTTGGCGATTGGCGAAAGCAGACGTGACGGCCAATCTCCCCCCAAGTGGGGGCGATGTCCGGCAGGACAGAGGGGGGCGCGACAGAGCGCGACCTCCACCCGTCATGGGCCCTACTCTCACTTCGTCTCGTTCAACCTCTCCGCCTTGTCGAGATTGTCCTTGCCGATGACGATCGGCGTCAACAGCACCAGCTTCTCCTTCGGCTCGGTCTTGTCCCTGGCGAAGGCGACCGCGATCTGCACCGCCTTGCGCGACTGTTCGCCGGGGAACTGCTCGACCGTGCCGGCGAGCTTGCCGTCGCGCACGGCGACCAGCGCTTCCGGCAGCGCGTCGAAGCCGTAGATCTTGACGTCGGTGAAGTTGCGCGCGGCACAGGCTTCGAGCGCGCCGAGCGCCATGTCGTCATTGGCGCAGATGATGGCGTCCGGCTTGCCGTTGGCGGCAAGCCCGGCCTCGGTCACCGACAGCGCCTCGGCGCGGGCGAAATTAGCGGTCTGCTCGAAGATGATCTGGTACTTGTCCTTGAGCGGATCGAGCACATTGTGGACGCCTTTGTTGCGGTCGATCGCGGGCCCGGCACCCGGCTGGCCTTGCAAATGGAACAGCTTGGCGCCGTTGGGGAACGCCGCCACCATGGCCTGCGCCTCGGCCTCGCCGCCCTTGACATTGTCGGCGCCGACATGGGCCAGAATGCCCTCGACGCCGTCGACGCGGCGGTCGATGGTGACCACGGGAACCCCGGCCTTGACCGCTTCCTCGATCGCCGGCGCCAGCGCGTTGACGTCAAGCGGCGAAATCACGATGGCGTTGACCTTCTGCACAAGTGCGGCCTCGATGTCGGCGGTCTGCTTCGGCGCCGAGTTCTGGCCGTCGCTCTCGGTCAGATTGACGCCTTGCGCCTGCGCCTCCGCCTTGATCTCGTTCAGCATGTGCACAAAGAACGGAAAGCCGAGATTGGGCACCGAGCCCAATATGGTCAATTTGTCGGCGGCAAAGGCCATGGGCGCGGCCAGCGCCATGGCGCCGGTCGCCACGGTCGACAACAGGAATTCGCGTCTGTTCATCAGATATCCTCCACATGAACGCAGGAGCCCGAAACCGGGAGCGGCTCGGGACGGTCCTTGCGTCAATTCAAAAATGGAGTGTCCTGTGAACGCCCCGAGGGGACGCGAGGCGCTCCAGCCGGTCCGCCGCAACGTTCTCCTCCGCACGGCGCCGACCCGAGGATGCTAGCCAAGGAAAATCGATTACGCAAGGTGAGGCGAGGGGCTGAAACTGCTAATCTCCCCCCTTGTGGGGGAGATGTCCGGCAGGACAGAGGGGGGCGCTGTCCCGCCGACATTGGCCAATTTCACTTACATCTTTGAGCTAACCTCTACGCAGAATACTTGATGCGGGCGATCCTTCGCGCCCCCTCTGCCTTGCCAGGCATCTCCCCCACGAGGGGGGAAATTGGCAGCTTAGACGCCTCTACCTGTCGATGGTCGTCATCACCCGCTCATTGTAGCGCGGCCCTGAGACCTTGCCCGGCGCGAGTGCCGCGTCGAGCGCAGCCATCTCGGCGGCTTCGAGCGTGATCGCTGCGGCAGCGACATTTTCCTCCAGATACTTGCGCCGCTTTGTCCCCGGGATCGGCACGATGTCGATGCCGAAGCCGTCGCCCTTGCCGAGCACCCAGGCCAGCGCGATCTGTGCGGGCTTTACCCCTTTGGCCGCGGCCACCTCTTGCACCGCAGCCGCTGCCGCGACATTGGCGTCGTAGTTGGCGCCCTGGTAGCGGGGGTCGCCGCGCCGAAAATCGCCTTCCGGATAATCCTCGGCGCGCTTGACATCGCCGGCGAGGAAACCGCGGCCGAGCGGCGCGAACGGCACCAGGCCGATGCCGAGCTTTTTGAGCAGCGGGATGATTTCCGGCTCCAGATTGCGCTCCCACAGCGAATACTCGCTCTGCAGCGCCGAGACCGGATGCACGGCATGTGCGCGGCCGATGTTGGCCGCACCAGCCTCCGACAGGCCGAAGAAGCGCACCTTGCCCTCGGCGACGAGCCGGCCGATCGTGCCGGCGACGTCTTCCATCGGCACGGCCGGATCGACGCGATGCTGGTAGTAAAGGTCGATATGGTCGGTGCCGAGCCGCTTCAGCGAGCCCTCCAGCGCCTCGCGGATATGGTCGGGCCGGCTGTCACGCTCCGTGCCGACCTGTCTGCCGTTTTCGATGCGGAAGCCGAATTTGGTGGCAAGGGTCACCTCATCGCGCCGGCCCTTCAGCGCCCGCCCGAGCAGTTCTTCATTGGCATAAGCGCCGTAGACTTCCGCCGTGTCGAGGAAGGTACAGCCGAGTTCGATGGCTCGGTGCAGGGTGGCGATCGATTCCGCCTCGTCGGCAGGGCCGTAGGACTGGCTCATGCCCATGCAGCCGAGGCCGATCACCGAGACCTGCAGCCCCTGGCTGCCGAGTTTGCGGGTGCTGAGGGTCATTGCCGTTCTCCTTGGGGCTGAGGAAAGCTATAGCGGCCGCTCCTCCAGTTTCCATAGCTGTTCGGCGGAAGAACAGCGCTTCCCTTGACAAAACCCCAGCCGCAAGCGCCTTTGCCGGCGGCCATTGGGGGCCATGGGATACCAATGAAGAAGATCTACGAGAAGCCGACGCGGAACCGGCGTCAGCAGCTCTCGCGCGTCACCGCGCTCATAATTCCTTCGGACCACTAACCGAATATTGTCGTCGCCATTGCAAAGCCCACTGCCGAGGCGCAGCGGTTTTTTGCTGCCGCCGGATCGTAGCGCTGCCAGAAGCAGGCGGTCAAAATTGACAGAGCAGCCGATCTCCAGCATCCTTATGCCGCCGCCATGTCTTGCGGTCTTGTGTATGAGTGAGCCATGGCCAGTTCCGTCACCAGCCAGAATTCCAAGCGCGCCGCGGTGCGCAAGGCGCTCGACCGCCACAAGGTCTACGTCACCGCGCAAAGCTTTTCCGGCGGCGTCTACTCGGCCCGCGTGCTGGTCGACGGCGAGGCCTACTGGGTCGACGAGTTCCGGCTGAGCCAGCTCCAGCAAGGGCTGTCCCCGGCCGAGCTAGACCTGACGCCGGCCACCGACGATTGAGTGTGAACGCCGTTCCTTCGCACCGCGCTGGGAAATTTGAAATGTTGGCGGGACAGCACTGTGCAGGAACGCTGCGCAGGGAAGGTTCGTCCGCCGCCGCCGCTCCCGCCTGACCCATGCCAACCCAGCCAACACTCAAGGCCTATCGCGCCAAGCGCGAATTTACGAAGACGCCGGAACCGGCGGGCGGGGTCATTTCAGGCGACGGCAACCGCTTCGTCGTCCACAAGCATCACGCCACCGCCGACCATTACGATTTGCGCCTGCAGGTCGGCGGCGTGCTGAAAAGCTGGGCGGTGCCGCGCGGGCCCTCGCTCAACCCGGCCGACAAGCGGCTCGCAGTCGAGACCGAGGACCATCCGCTCGAATATATCGACTTCGAGGGCGTCATTCCCGAAGGCGAATATGGCGGCGGGCCGATGATCGTCTGGGACACCGGCACCTGGGCACCGATGGACGATGTCGACAAGAGCCTGCGCACCGGCGCCTTCAAGTTCCGGCTGGCCGGCGACAAGTTGAATGGCGGCTGGATGCTGACCCGTCTGAAGCCCAAGCCCGGCGAAGACAGCGAGAAGAAAAACTGGCTGCTGTTCAAGGAGCGCGATCTCGCCGCCGATACCGGCCTCGACATCCTGGAAGCGCGGCCGGAAAGCGTGAAGTCCGGCAAGCGGATCGAGGAGCTGGTGGCGCCGCCGAGGAAGCCGGCCCGCCTGCCGCCCAAGCCCGGCGCGCTGAAACCCGGCGCGTTGTCCGGTGCGGTCAGGGGCGATCCGCCGTCGCGCATCGAGCCGCAGCTCGCCACGCAGGTGCCGAAACCGCCGGGCGGGCCGGTGGAAGACACAGGTGAACTCTGGCTGCATGAAATAAAATTCGACGGCTATCGTACCATGGCGCATGTCGGAGATGGCGAGGTCAGGTTGATCACCCGCGGCGGCATCGACTGGACGAAGCGTTACGGCGACCTGCCGCAAGCCTTTTCCCGGCTACCGCTCAGCCAGGCGATCATCGACGGCGAGATCATGGTGCTGGACGAGAAGGGCATCTCGCGTTTCGCGCTGCTGCAGGATGCGCTGTCGGCGGGTGCGGGCAGCAAGCTCCATTTCTATGCCTTCGACCTGCTGCATCTCGACGGCTGGGACCTCCGCAAGGCGCCGCTCGCAAGACGCAAGGCCTTGCTCGCCGAACTGCTAGCCGGGCAGGGCGCCAACTCCGCCATCCAGCTGAGCGACCATGTCGAAGGCGACGGGCAGGGGCTTTACGATCAGGCCTCGATCCTTGGGCTGGAAGGCGTCGTCTCCAAGCGCGCCAACGCCATCTACCAGAGCGGCCGCACCAAGACCTGGACCAAGGTCAAGGCGCTGGAGACCGGCGATTTCATCATCGCCGGCTACACCGTTTCCGACGCGGCCGAAGGACTGGCGGCAATCGGCATGGCTGAATTCGCGGATGGTGAACTGCACTATCGCGGCAAGGTTGGCACCGGCTTCGATGCCGCGACGGCGGGCGACTTGCTGGCCCGGCTGCAGCCGCTGCGGGACGGCGCGACAGCACCCGAGGGTGTGCCGCGCGAGATCATGCGCGAGATGAAATGGGTGCGGCCGATGCTGTCGGCCCGCATCCACTACGCCAACCGAACGGCGGACAATTCGCTGCGCCACGGTGTGTTTCGGGGCTTGCGCGATGTCGGCCTGTCGACGCCGGTGTCGCCGAAGCGCAAGCGGCTGATCGCCGAAGCCGATCTCGCCACCATCTGGGTGACCAATCCGGAGCGGCGGCTGTTCGGCAAGACCGGACCGACCAAACTCGACATCGCCGTCTATTACGCGCTGGTCGGCGATTTCATGCTGCCGCATATCATGGGCCGCCCGGTGTCGCTGGTGCGCTGCCCGACGGGCCTGCCGAAGGACTGTTTCTTCCAGCGCCACGCCTTCACCGGCATGCCGCCGTCGGTGGTCACTTTTGACGCCACCAACTCCGAAGGTGAAACCAAATCCTATCTGTCGGTCGAGGGAGCAAAAGGCTATCTGGCACTCGCGCAGTTCGGCGTCGTTGAGTTCCACACCTGGGGCACGCATCGCTTGAGCCTCGACAAGCCCGACCAGATCGTTTTCGATCTCGATCCGGGCGAGGGCATCGCCTGGCGCGAAGTGGTCGAGGCCGCCGTCCACATCAAGGGCGAATTGGAGCGGTTCGGCCTGGTGCCGTTCGCCAAGACATCCGGCGGCAGCGGCATCCACATAGCCATGCCGGTGACGCAAAAGCAGAACTGGAAGAAGCTGCACCAGGCGACCAGCGCCATCTCCACGCACTTGGCGGCCACCGCACCCGACACTTTCACCACCACAATGGGCAAGGAAAACCGCAGGCGCCGCATCTTCATCGACTATCACCGCAACGCGCGCGGCCACACCTCCGCCGCCCCCTATTCGCTGCGCGCCCGCACCAACCTGCCGGCGTCGACGCCGGTGAGTTGGGCAGACCTTGAGACGATCGATACGCCGCAGGATCTGAACTATTCCTCGCTGCCGGGGTTGTTGGCGACCTCGGGCGACCCCTGGGCGGACATGGAGGATTTCGCGAGGGATTTGCCGGTGTTTTCTGGGAAGTAGATCGGGAGGTGTTGGCGATCCGGCACACCCCCCTCTGTCCTGCCGGACATCTCCCCCGCAAGGGGGGAGATCGGATGTCGCCTCTGCTTTCGCCAATCGCAAACCTTGCAAGAGGAGCGATAAGGTTGAAGCTGCCAATCTCCCCACTTGCGGGGGAGATGTCCGGCAGGACAGAGGGGGTGCTGTCCCTCCGGCATGACTTACTTCCCCAAGTCCATCGACCATGCGGACAATTTGAATTATCCTCCGTCGGTGCCCTCCAGCTCACCTGGAAGGTTTCGTCAGGAATTTGCCGGTATGTTTGGGGCCGGTGTAGGATTTCCGCAGCACCATTCGTCCTTTGGACGAAGCGCTGCAGTAAGCATGATCCCGAAACGTGGGAACCGGTTTTCGGAGAAGATCATGCTCAGTCTGAAATGTCAGTGCATGGCCGCGTAGGAGAGTATCATGGCGCCCAGGGCAAGTTGGAAAGGTTACCTCAAGCTCAGCCTCGTCAGCTGTCCAGTCCGGCTCTATCCGGCAACGACGACCAGCGAGCGCATATCGTTCAACCAATTGCACAAGAAGACCCACAACCGCATCAACATGAAGCCGGTCGACCCTGAACTCGGCCTCGTGGAGCGCGCGGACCTGGTCAAGGGTTACGAATACGAGGACAAGCAGTACATCATCATCGATGAGGCCGACCTCGAAGCAGTGCGCATCGAATCCAATCACACGATGAACATCGAGGCCTTCGTCGACGAAGACGAGGTTGACGTCATCTATCAGGATGCGCCGTACTACATGGCGCCGGATGGCGCCATGGCGGAGGAAACCTTCGCCGTGCTGCGCGAGGCAATGCGCAAATCCGGCAAGCTGGCCATTGCCCGCCTTGTCCTGTCCAGCCGCGAGCGCGTGGTGACGATCGGCGCGCGCGAGAACGGCATGTTCGTGTGTACGTTGAGGAACCCGAACGAAGTGCGCGGCACGGCTGAATATTTCGGCAACATCCCGGCTGGCAAGCCGGATCCCGAAATGCTGCAATTGGCCGAAGCGCTGATCAAGCAGAAGGAAACCACCTTCGATCCGAAGAATTATGAGGACCGCTACGAGATCGCGCTGATGACGATGATCCGCGAGAAACTGAAGGGCCATAAGCCGATCATTGCGGCGGCGCCCGAGCGTGGCAATGTCATCAACCTCATGGACGCGTTGAAGGCGAGCCTGTCGCAATCAGCCAAGCCGCCGGCCAAGTCGAAGAGCAAGGCCGACGACGCTGAAAAACCTGCCGCCAAGGGTAAGGCGGGTGCGGCCAAGGAAAACCCGTTGAAGGCCAATCTGCTCAAGGCCGTCGGCAAGAGCAAGGGGTGACGGCGCCGACCGGTATAATCCCGGGCGCCGTCTTCGGCGCCATCGGCGCGCTGGCGGCATTTCCGCTGCGGCTCGCGGCCCGTGAGGTGGAGCGTCAGCACGGCCAGTTGCGGCGCGGCGTCACCAGGCGCACCAGCCATGTTGTGTTCGGCCGAACGCTGATCGCCAAGGCCGGCACGGCGAAGGGCGGCGATGCCGAGATCGAGCGCCGGGTTGCAGCCGAGGGCTCCGCTGGCCGAACACTCCTTAGCGAAAATGGCTTCCTGCGCCTGCTTGGTCTGATGAAGGCGCCGGAGGCGTCTTCGCTGTCCAGGCAGTCTCTCGTCGACCAGTCCAGACTGTCCGGTGCCGACCTCGACCTGCTCAGCCTGTTCGACGCCTTCGAGCACGATTGTGAACCCTACTCGTTCCGCGATCTGATCCTTGCCCGCAAATATGCCGGGCTGGTCGCCGGCGGTGCATCCTGGGGCGCGATCGCGCGCTCCGTGCATCGCTCCGGTCCGGTCGCTTCGCTCACCGCCAAATCGCTCAATGTCGGCTCGCAGCATGGCCGGCCCGATCAGATCTATCTCGAGGATGGCCAGAGCGAACTCGACGGCCAGCTGCTGTTCGATCTCGGCAGCGCAAGCGCAGCCGGCGACGACACGCTGGAAGAATTGTTCGCCGAGGCTGAAAGCGCGGAAGAGGAGGGCCGGCACGACGATGCCGCGGCGCTCTACCAACGCTGCCTCAGCATCGATCCGAGCGACGCCATCGCCGCGTTCAACCGCGCCAATTGCTTGCGTGGCGCCGGTCGCGTGGCCGACGCGGCGCATGACTATGCAAGAGCGATCAAGCTCGATCCGGCGTTCGTCGAGGCCTGGTTCAACCTCGCCGGGCTGATGAGCGACGAAGGCAAGGTCGCCTCGGCGCGCCGGCATCTGGTCAAGGCCATCGCGCTCGACAAGAGCTACGCCGATCCGGTGTTCAACCTTGCCCGGCTGGAGTTCGACGCCGGCAATCTGACCGAAGCCCGCCGCCACTGGGTGCGCTATCTCGAACTCGATGCTGACAGCGAATGGGCGCGCACTGCGCAAAAGGGGATACAGTTCGTCGATCTGCAGCTGGCGCGGACGGCGGGGTGAGGCGCAATGGCAGCGCACCCCATGACCGCCTTCCTCTTCGACGGTAACGAAACCGCCGCGGTCACCATCTTGCTAGCCCACGGCGCCGGCGCGTCGATGGATTCGCCTTCGATGACCGCCACCGCTAAGGCGCTGGCCACCGCCGGCTTCCAGGTCGCGCGCTTCGAATTTCACTATATGGCGGCCCGCCGCTATGGCCAGCGCAAGCCGCCGCCGCGCGCCGAGACGGTCAACCCGGAATACATCAAGGCCATCGCCGATCTGAGGGCGAGGGGCGTCGCTGGTCCGCTCATCATCGGCGGCAAGTCGATGGGCGGGCGCGTCGCCTCGATGGTTGCCGACGAGATGTTCGCCAAGGGCGAGATTTCGGGCCTCGTCTGCCTCGGCTATCCCTTTCATCCGCCGGCCAAGCCCGAGCAACTCAGGACAAAACATCTCGCCGACTTCAAGACGCCGACGCTGATCTTCCAGGGCACCCGCGACGAGTTCGGCACGAAAGAAGAGGTCGCGACCTACGGCCTTTCCAAAGCCATCGAGGTGATCTGGCTGGAGGATGGCGACCACGACCTGAAGCCGCGCAAGAGCGTGTCGGGGTTTTCGACCGCCGATCATTTGAAGACGCTGGCCGGGACGGTGAAGGCGTGGACAGGGCGGATCGTTTCCTGATCGCCAAATGAAAATCGCCACCTTCAATATCAACAACGTCAACAGCCGGCTGCAAAACCTGCTGGCGTGGCTGGCGGCAGCCAAGCCCGATGTCGTCTGCCTGCAGGAGCTGAAGGCGCGCGACCTGCAGTTTCCGCGCACGGCACTGGCCGACGCCGGCTATGGCGCGGTGTGGAAGGGCGAGCCGACCTGGAACGGCGTAGCCATACTGGCGCGAGGAGCCGAGCCGGTGCTGACCCGTGACGAACTGCCCGGCGATACCGCCGACAAGCAGAGCCGCTACATCGAGGCGGCGGTGTCGGGCGTCGTCATCGCCTGTCTCTACGCGCCCAACGGTAACCCGCAGCCGGGGCCGAAATTCCAGTACAAGCTGGCGTGGCACGCGCGGCTGGAGGCGCATGCCGCAGAACTGTTCGACACCGGCCTGCCGGTGGCGCTGGTCGGCGACTACAACATCGTGCCCGAGCCGCGCGACATCTACGCCACCCGCTCCTATGACGACAACGCGCTGGTGCAGCCGGAAAGCCGGGCGTCGTTCCAGCGTCTGCTCGAGCAGGGCTGGACCGATGCGCTCCGCAAGAAGCATCCGAAGGAAACGCTCTACACATTCTGGGATTATCGCCGCAACCGCTGGCCGCGCGATGCCGGGCTGCGGCTCGACCACATCTTGCTGTCGAAGAAACTGGCGCGCCGCCTCACCGCTGCCGGCATCGACCGCGATGTCAGAGGTGAGGACGGCGCCAGCGACCACGCGCCGGTATGGGTCGAATTGAAGTGAATTTGGCTGCGTGATCGCGCCCACTTTCGTGGGCGCAGTTTTGCGCTATTTGTTTCGCTGCGGCGGCCGCATGATGAGCAAGGTGCGGCACCGGAGGGGGAGTCCGATGGACAGGTTGGCCGAAAGGCTGTTTGCGCTTCCGCTGCTGGCGGCCGCTTTGGCTTGTCTGGTGCGGGCGTATCTGCTGCTCGGCGACAGAGATTTCAGCTGGAGCGGGATCGACCACATGCTGCACGGCCCAGCCACGCTGCGACCGGTGGTGTTCCTGACCGTCGGCGGGCTTTGCCTGCTTGGCGCCCTGTTGTTCTGGGCCGGACTGCTGCCGGGTCGGCGAAGCCAGCCTGCTGGAACGCCGCTTTTTGGCCGCGACGCCGAGATGGAATCCAAGGGTCGCCCGGGCTGGCGGCGCGCCTTCCTCATGTTGCCGGTGCTCGCCGTGTTGGCGCTGCTGGCCGACCACTTCCCTTGGGCGCGTGACGCCGGCCCGGGCGCTGAGGTCGTCGCCCCGAGAGAGCCCAAAGCCGAGCCGAAGGGCCAGGATATCGCCGGCGTCCCACCGGACCTGGCGACGCCGGCGGTTCCACCGAGTTCGCCGCCGCTCGCCACGCCTCCCGAGCCAACCCCGCCTGAGCAGGCTGCCAAACCGCCGGAACCGGCGCAGCCTACGCCTCCAACTGCTCCCCCTCGGCCGCCACAAGTCGCACTCGCTCCGGCGACACCGCCACCGCAAACCGTCGCGCCGTTGCCGCCGCCTCCGCCGGCGCTGCCGACCGAGCCCGACGGCCATCGCGACGCCGTCGTCTGGCTCGCCGTCTCGGCCGATGGCCGCGACATCATGAGCGCCAGCACCGACCATATGATCAAGCTCTGGGACATCGCCGGCAAGCGGCTGATCCGCAACCTTGGTGAACACAAGGACATGGCGCGCACGGCGCTGTTCATGCCCGACGGCGCAACCGCGCTGACCGCCGGCGACGATGGCGAGATCGTGCTGCGAAAGCTTGCCGACGGCGCGGTGCTGCATGTCTTCTCGTCGGGCGCGAATGGCGGCGTGCGCAAGCTGGCGATCAGCCCGGACGGCAAGCGCGCCGTCAGTGGCCACGACACCGGCAACGTCATCGTCTGGGATCTCGTCAACAAATCGGTGCTGCATGTGATGACCGGACATGACTGGCCGATCAGCACGGTCGCAATCTCGCCCGACGGCACGCGCGCGCTCAGCGGCTCCATCGACGGCACGCTGAAATTCTGGGACGTCGAAAGCGGCAAGCAATTGCGAAGCTGGCACGGCCACGAGCAGGGCACTTACGGCGCTGTCTTCACCGCCGACGGCCATCATGTCGTCACCGGCAGCGGCGACTACACGATCAAGCTCTGGGACCTCGACACGTTTAGGGAATTGCGCCGCTTCGAGGGTCACGAAGGCACCGTCTATACGCTGGCGCTGTCGGCCGACGGCAAGCGCTTGGCCTCCGGCTCGCTCGACGGCACGGCGCGGCTGTGGGATGTCGGCACCGGCGGCCAGACCGCCATGTTCGACAGCCGCACCGGCCCGATCTACGCCGTTGCTTTCGCCACCGACGGCACGCTGCTCACCGGCGGCGACGATCGCACCATCAGGGATTGGCCGGCCGCTGGCGGCGATGGCGAAATCCTGTTCGCCGGCGCACCGCAGTAGCGACATCAAATGCTTTGGATATTCCAGAACAGCCTGGCTTGCGCTATGGATTACTGGTGGCTGCAAATGGATTGGGGACGGTGAGCAACAACGACTGGGCGCCCAAAGTGGATACACCTGTCTACAGCCCGCCCACGTCGCGTCGCCGAGGGGTCCTTACCGTCGTTCTGGTGTTGCTGGCGGCTTTTGTGCTGCTCGGTCCTGGCCGAAATTACTATGTGCAGTGGTCAGCCATTAAGAAGATTCAAGCGGCTGTCCTGGCAAAGGATTATCGCGAGCAATTCCATCAGATCTCCGTGCTGGCCGACATGGGAAATGCTGACGCACAGTACAATCTGGGATTAATGTACTGGCGTGGCCAGGGTATTGCCCAAAATGACAGGCAGGCGACCTACTGGTGGGGCAAAGCAGCCGAGCAAGGAAATGCAGATGCGGCATCCTTGCTCGCCCAGGCCTATTCCCATGGCCGAGGTGTCGAAAGAAACGACCAACTGGCGTTAAAATTTGCCACACAGTCTTCCGACAAGAGCAACGCGAATGGTTACTATGCCATCGGCACCCTGTACGCGCAGGGCCAAGGTGTTCCGCAAAGCTATGAGCAAGCTCTCTCCTGGTGGCGCAAGGCAGCCGATGGCGGCAGTACCGAAGCTGCCTACTGCATCGGTCGATCCTATTATCTCGGTGAAGGCGTCGAGAAGGACGATCAGCTCGCCGTGATGTGGGTGCGAAAGGCGGCCGACATGGGTGAGCCGAATGCCGAGTCTTTGTTGGGCACGCTGTATTCGCTTGGCCACGGCGTCGGTCAGGATGACCGCCTGGCCTTCGAATGGTGGATGAAGGCCGCGGTCGCCGGTGTGCCGGAAGCGCAATACTCCTTGGCAAACGCGTATGAATTGGGAAAAGGCATCGGCAAGGACGACGCCCAGTCGTTCGCCTGGTTGGTCAAGGCGGCGGAACAGGACAATGTCCCGGCGCAGTCTGCGCTGGCCTATGCCTATGCTACGGGCAAGGGCACTGCCAAAAGTGATGCCGAAGCATCATCCTGGTGGCTGAAGGCGGCGAGCCGGGGAGACGCTTATGCGCAGGCGAACCTCGGCCTGGCATATTGGACGGGCGCCGGACTGACTCAGAGCGACGCTGATGCCGTTTCGTGGTGGCTCAAGGCCGCAAAGCAGGGGGACGTTTCGTCTGAACTGTACCTGGCTGTTGCCTATGCCCGCGGCAGAGGGATAGCCAAGGATGAAAAATCCGCCGAATTCTGGTTGCTGGAGGCAGCCAAGGCGGGAAATGTCGAAGCAGAACTCAACCTTGGCAAGCTTTATTACACCGGGATCGGCGGCAAGCCGAACTATCCGGAATCTGCCAAGTGGTTTTCCACATCGGCAAGCCACGGAAACGCCGAGGCCAGGACCTTCCTCGAAATGATGAAGGAAAAAGGCCAGTTCGACAGCAAGACGCTGTGAGCTCAGGGTCAGGCAACGCCGATGATGTCGGTGAGGTCGTGTCATACAATGGACATCGGCAGCGGATACCAAAACTGTCTTTCATCAGTCAATTTCGGAGGCCACTTATGCCTGCCGGCCATCTCCCCACTTGGGGGAGATCAGCAGCGTCGCCGTCACACCTTCCGTTTGAGGCGTGACACTCGTATCGCACGATGCGAAGACTCATTTGCCGCTGCATCTCGAGAATCCCATGTCCCTCCACATCGTCGAAGCCTCGATTGCCGATCTGCGCCGCGCGCTGGAGGCCGGCACCGTCACCAGCGTCGAGCTGGTCGGCGCGTATCTCAGGCGCATCGCGCATTACGACCGCCATGGCATCGCGCTCAATGCCGTGCCGGAGCTTAACCCGGCAATGTTCGAGGAGGCGGCGGCGTCCGACCTGCGCCGCCGCAATGGTGCTGCCCTCGGGCCGCTCGACGGCATCCCCTACTCCGCCAAGGACAGCTATAAGGTGAAGGGCCTGACGGTGGCCGCCGGCTCGCCCGCCTTCGAGCATCTCGTCGCCAATGAGGACGCCTTCACCATTGCCAGGCTGCGGGCCGGCGGCGCGGTGCTGATCGGGCTGACCAACATGCCGCCAATGGCGAATGGCGGCATGCAGCGCGGCGTCTATGGCCGCGCCGAAAGCCCCTACAATGCAGATTACCTGACCGCCGCCTTCGCTTCAGGCTCGTCCAACGGTTCCGGCACCGCGACCGCTGCGAGCTTTGCCGCTTTCGGGCTGGGCGAGGAGACATGGTCTTCCGGCCGCGCGCCGGCGTCCAACAATGCACTTGTCGCCTACACGCCGTCGCGCGGCGTCATTTCGGTCAGGGGCAACTGGCCGCTGGTGCCGACCATGGATGTGGTGGTGCCGCACACGCGCGGCATCGCCGACATGCTGGAACTGCTCGACGTGATCGTCGCCGACGATGCCGAGACGCGCGGCGATTTCTGGCGTGTGCAGCCCTGGGTGTCGATCGCGAAGAGCGCTGCTCTCAGGCCGCCAAGCTACACTGCGCTCCAACTGCAAGGCTCATTACAAGGCAAACGCCTCGGCGTGCCGAAAATGTATATCGGCCGCGATGGCGGCGCGCCCAAACCCATCGAGACCCGCGCCTCGGTGCTCGACCTCTGGCGGCAGGCGGCGCGTGACCTGGAAAAGCTCGGCGCGGAGGTGGTCGAGGTCGATTTCCCCGTCGTCTCGAACTATGAGCGCGACCGTCCGGGCACAAAAACCATGGTCGAACGCGGGCTGGTGCCGGAAGCCTTCGCCGAGCGCGAAATCTGGGATCTCTGCATGTGGGGCTGGGACGATTTCCTGCGCGCCAATGCCGATCCGGCGATCCCCGATCTGGCTGCGGTCGACGGCCCAAAGATTTTCCCGCGGCCGCCGGGCGCGCTGCCGGACCGCTATGGCGACGACGGTTTCGATCTGGCGGACTATGTCACACGCGCCAAACAGGGCGTGACGCCATTGCTGGATATTCCAAGGCTGGCGGAAGGTCTGAAGGGATTGGAGGCGACGCGGCGCATCGACTTCGAGGACTGGCTGGACGAGCACAGGCTCGACGCTGTCGTGCTGCCGGCGGTCGCCGATGTCGGCCCGGCCGATGCCGACGTCAACGAGACCTCTGCAGCAATCGCCTGGCGCAACGGCACCTGGGTTGCCAATGGCAATCTGGTGTGGCGTCATCTTGGCATCCCGACCGTCACCGTGCCTATGGGAACGATGGCCGATATCGGCATGCCGGTCGGGCTGACCTTTGCGGGCAAGGCCTATGATGATGCGGAGTTGCTGCGGCTCGCCGGCGATTACGAGCGCGCCACCCAACGCCGCACGGCCCCGCCGCGCACGCCGGAATTGCCGGGCGATGTGTTTGCGCAACATGGTGGATCGAAGTCCAGCGATGCGCCGCCGCCGGCACTCAGGCTTGTTGCGGAGACGATGGGGCAAGGAGACCAGGCCGAGATCGCCGTGACGGTTGAACTCGATGCGGAGACCGCTGATCTCAAGGTTCACGTCAATGGCGAAGCCGTTGTCATGGAGCGAAGCGGCACAAGCTTTCACGGTCGCATCCTGGTGCCGGCCGGCGAGCATGAAAGAATGCACAGTGTGTGGCGAGGCGCTTACGGCTCGATCGTTACGGCCGTCATGCGGCTGGAGGATGGACGCACGGCTGGTGCTTACGTGGTCGCGGGTGGAATCGGGTGAGGGTACAGGTAATCTCCCTAAGTGGGAGATCAGCAGCTTCGCCGTCTTGACCCTCCGATCGCCCGCGTTATCTTCGCGCCATGCCAAACCTCGCTCCCCTCATCGTCATCGACCTCCAGACCAACATGTTCGACGGCCGCGTCGAGCCGCCGATCCATGATGCGCCGGGTATCGCCGAGCGCACCCGTTCGCTCATCGGCTGGGCGCGGCGCGAGGGGCGCCGGATCGCGTTCGTCCGGCATGACGGGCCGGCCGGCGATCCGCTGGCTCCGGGCGAGCCGGGTTGGCCGGTATGGCCGGAACTCGGCCAGGCCAAGGACGAGCCGACATTCTCCAAGACCGTCCGCAACGCCTTCTCGAATGCCGAGCTTGGCGCCTGGGTGGCCGGGCAGGGGGCCGGCGAAGTCGTGCTTGCCGGAGCGCAAACCGATTTCTGCATCGCCGGCACCGTTGAGGGCGCCCTGGCCGAAGGCCTCGCCGTCACTGTCGTGTCCGATGCGCATTCCACGCTGGACACTGAAGGCGAGACCGCGACCGAGATCATCGCCCGGTACAATGCGGACTTCACCGATGCCGGCGTCACGCTGGTGACGACGAAGGCGCTGACGGGCGACTGAACCGCCGGCGGTTCGAAGACTGGGAGACTGCCGTGCCAACCCTGACCTTGCCGGCCGAAGGCGGATGCCGCTGCGGACGCGTGCGGCTCAAGATTTCCGCAAAACCGCTTTTGACCATGGCTTGCCATTGCACCGGCTGCCAGCGCATGTCGGCCAGCGCCTATTCGCTAAGCGCCGCCATTCCCTCCGACGGCTTCGAGATCACGCTAGGCGAGCCGGTGATCGGCGGGCTGCACGGCGCCTCGAAACATTTCTTCTGCCCACATTGCATGAGCTGGATGTTCACGCGCCCCGAAGGGCTCGACTGGTTCGTCAATCTGCGTCCGACCATGCTTGATGAACCCGGCTGGTTCACGCCGTTCATCGAGACATGGACCAGCGAGAAGCTGCCTTGGGCAACCACGCCTGCGGTGCACAGTTACGAGGCGCTGCCGGCCTTTGAGGAATATGAGGGGCTGGTGGCGGAGTTCGGTGAAACTGCGAATCTCCCCCCTTGATGAGGGGGAGATGGCCAGGAGGCCAGAGGGGGTCGCATCGCGTGAAGCGCCAACCTCCATCTGCCGCACGAGGCCGAGCCTAGTCGAACCGACCCCCTCTGTCGCTTTCGGCGACATCTCCCCCTCGAGGGGGGAGATAAGCCCCCCTAAAATTTCATCGAATCGATTGCGCAAACGTTTCGATCACCCTAAGCTCGCCCTGAAATCCGCCAACAGAGCGGATGGGAAACGCATAGGGAGGAGCGCTTGCAGGCGCTTAGTTTTATTGCCGACAATGGCTGAAGTGGCGCGGCGCGCCGGCGTGTCGGTGTCGACCGTCTCGCATGTCGTCAACAACACGCGCTTCGTTTCGCTGGAAAAGGCGAGGCTGATCAACGACGCCATTGCCGCCATGGGCTACCAGCCCAACGAGCTGGCGCGCTCGCTGAAGGCCTCGACCACCAACAGCGTCGGCCTGGCCATCTCGGCGATCTCCAACCCTTATTTCACCGACATCATCTGCGCGGTCGAGGCCGAATGCGCGCGGCTCGGGCTGATGGTCTTCCTGTCGGACACCCAGGAAGATCCCGACCGCGAACTGCAGGTGGTGCGCGCTTTTCATCAGCGCCGCGTCGACGGCGTCATCCTGGCGCCCTCGGGCTCGCCGCAGCGGGCCATCGATTACCTCGCCGACAAGAAGATGCCATGCGTTCTGATCGACCGTTTCGCCGACCAGCGCTTCGATCAGATCGGCGTCGAGAACGAAACGTCGATGCGCGCGCTGATCGACCATGTCGCCTCCTTCGGCCACAAGCGCATCGGCTATATCGCCGGACAGCCCGGCCTGACGACGACGCGCGAGCGCATCGAGGCGTTCCAGGCTTCGCTCGCCGCCAATGGACTTGAGTGCGTGCCGCGCTATCTCTCGGCCGAGAATGTCGACACGGCGGCGGCGACCGCATCCACCCACGCCATCCTGTCGCTGCCGTCGCCACCAACCGCATTGGTCACCGGCAACAACATGACGACGATCGGAGCCGTCCGCGCCATCCGCGAAAAGGGCCTCAGCATTCCGGGCGATCTGTCGCTGGCCGGCTTCGACGATTTCGAATGGGCCGATTGTTTCGAGCCGCGGCTGACGCTGGTCGCGCAGCCCGGCACCGAGATAGGCAGGCAGGCGGCGGCGCTGCTCAGCGCCCGTATAGCCGCGACCGGTTCCGCGCCGCGCTCGGTGCGGCTGCAGGCGACGCTGCGGGCGCGCGCCTCCTGCGGGAGGCCGACCCACACGAGGCTAACATGAGCGCGCCGCTGCTGGTAATGACCGGCGCCGTCAAACGCTTCGGCGGCGTGCAGGCGCTGCGCGGTGTCGACTTCGATCTCAAGGCCGGCGAAATCCATGCGCTGCTCGGCGAAAACGGCGCCGGCAAGTCGACGCTGATGAACCTTTTGTCGGGCGTCTACACGCCGGACGAAGGCACCATCGAGATCGACGGCAAACCCGTGCGCTTCAACAACCCGCGCGAGGCGCAAGCGGCAGGCATCGCCACCATCTTCCAGGAGCTCGACCTGGTGCCGTCGCTGGATGTCGCGGCCAATCTTTTCCTCGGCCGCGAACTGATGCGTCCGGGCGGCTTCCTCGACGTGCCGGCAATGCGCCGCGAGGCCAAGAAGCGGCTGGAAGCCATCGAGATCGCCATCGATCCGGCCGCCATGGTGGCGGATCTGTCGATCGGCCAGCGCCAGGTGGTGGCGATCGTCAAGGCGCTGTCTTACGCCTCGCGCGTGCTGATCATGGACGAGCCGACGGCCGCACTCACCGTCGGCGAAGTCGAGCGGCTGTTCGATATCATGCGCAAGCTCGCCGCCACCGGCGTCGGCATCGTCTACATCTCGCACCGGCTGGAGGAAGTGCCCGGCATTGCCGACCGGGTGACGGTAATGCGCGACGGCCGTGTCGCCGGCATCACCGAGCCGCACGCGCCGCAGGCCGAGCTGGTCAGGCTGCTGGTCGGACGTCCGCTGGACGAACTCTATCCGCAACGCGCCAAGGCCGCGGGCAAGCCGCTGCTCAGTCTGAGGAACGCCAGCTTCAAGCTCGCCCGCGACAGCGCCGGCTGGCAGGCGCCGCAAGGCGTTTCGCTCGATGTCCATGAAGGCGAGATCGTCGGTCTTGCCGGCATCATGGGGGCAGGGCGCACCGAGCTGCTGTCCGCCCTCTACGGCACCGGCCTGTCCGGCCGCTGGGAGGGCGAGGTCGCCATATCAGGCCGCCCGGTAAAACTGGATTCGATCAGTGCTGCCCGCCACGCCGGCATCGCATTCGTCACCGACGACCGCCGGGGCTCGGGCCTGATGCTGCGCATGGCGGTCGGCCTCAACCTGGTGATGTCGGTCATATCCCGAATCTCGCCGAACTGGCTGGTCTCGCCGCGCCGCCAGGCCGAGGCGGTGAAGGAATCCTTCGGTCAGTTCGATATCCGGCCGAAGAACCCCGATATCGCCGTCGGCGCGCTGTCTGGCGGCAACCAGCAGAAGGTGGTGCTGGCCAAGGAGATCCTCGGCAATCCGCGCCTGTTGCTGCTCGACGAGCCGACACGCGGCGTCGATGTCGGCGCCAAGGGCGAGATCTACCAGCGGCTCAGGGCACTCGCCGCGCAAGGGCTCGGCATTCTGGTGGCGTCCAGCGAGATGCCGGAGCTGATCGGTCTGTGCGACCGCATCGTGGTGCTGCGCCAGGGGCGCAATGTGGCGGAATTTTTGGGCGGCGTCGACGAGCACACGGTGCTGGCCGCGGCTAACGGCAGGGAGGCCTGATGTCTCAGGACAACAATCCAGTGGCAGCGAGCCCGGTGATGGCGGCGCCTCAAAAGCATCGCGACCCGCTGGCGCTCATCGTGCGCTTCCAGAGCCTGATCGGCCTGGTGCTGGTGGCGATCGGCGGCATCATCTTCTCGCCGCGCCGCCACGGCGAGATCCTGTTCCTCAACCCCGACAACATCGCCAACATCGTGCGCGCCGTGTCGGAGACCGGCATCATCGCCATCGGCATGACCTTCGTCATCATCACCGCCGGCATCGACCTGTCGGTCGGCGCAGTGCTTGGCCTGTCCAGCGTCGTCACCGCCTCTATGATGATCTCCGGCGGCTTCGGCCTGATCCCCACCATCCTCGCCGTGCTCGCTTTGGGCATCGTCTTCGGCGCCATCCAGGGCACCATCTCGACGCGCTTCCGGCTGGAGCCGTTCATCGTCACGCTGGCTGGCCTGCAGGCCGCGCGCGGGCTGGCGCTGGTCGTCTCCGGCAACCAGTACATCAACATTTCCTACGGCGAAGGGCCGGGCCTGGCGCCGCCGGTGTTCGCCGTGCTGGGCGAGCGGCTGTTCAACAACACCGTGCCGGTGGCGACGCTTGTGTTCGTCGTCTTTGCCGCGATCGCCACCATCGTGCTCAACACCACGCGTTTCGGCCGCTATGTCTTTGCCGTCGGCGGCAATGAGCGCGCCGCGCGCATATCCGGCGTGCCGGTGTCGATGGTGAAGATATCGGTCTACGCCATCACCGGCTTTGCCGCCGCCCTTGCCGGCATCGTCCATGCCGGCCAGTTCAATTTTGGCAGCGCCAATGACGGCATGGGCTATGAGCTGACGGCCATCGCCGCCGTGGTCATCGGCGGCACCAGCCTGTTCGGCGGCGCCGGCTCGATGGTCGGCACCGTTGCCGGCACCATCATGCTGGGTGCGCTCGCCAACATCCTGCAGCTCAACAATATCACGCCCGCCATGCAGCTGCTCGCGACCGCCGCGATCATCGTTTTGGCGGCAGTGCTTCAATCCCTCGTTCGCCGCCGCGAGGGGTTGGGTCGTTAGTGCATGTCGCGCAAAAGTGACATCGGTTTTGCGATGACGACATGCACAAACAAACAAGGAGGAGACGGCAACACGTGAACGTCAAACCAAGGTCTGGCCCCCCGGCCGGACGAGGAGGAGAGTGAGTTATGAAAACGACACTAAGAGGATCGACCCTCAAGGCCGTGCTGCTGGCCGGCGCCGGCCTGTGCATTGCAGGCTCCGCTTACGCCGCCGAGCCGCTGGTGAAAGCCTGCGCCAAGGACGGCCAGTTCGTCATCGGTTTTTCGCAGGCCAACAATGCCGAGCCCTACCGCCAGCACGTCAATGACGAGCTGGAGGCGGCCGCCAAGGAAGTGCCTGGTTTCACGCTGCAGATCGCCGACGGCGCCGGCAACGTCAACACGCAGACCTCGCAGGTCGACAATTTCATTACGCAGAAGGTCGACATCCTGCTGATCTCGCCCTTCGAGGCCGCACCGCTGACGCCGGCGGTGAAGCGCGCCATGGATGCCGGCATCCCGGTCATCGAGCTCGACCGCAAGACGGTCGGCGACCCCGGCAAGGACTACACCGCCTTCATCGGCGGCGACAATTTCAAGATCGCCGAGGAAGCCGGCAAGTACACCGCCAAGACGCTGCTGCCCGATGGCGGCGAGGCGGCGGTGCTGCAAGGTCTGCCGAGCTCGACGCCGGCGGTGGAGCGCCTCAACGGCTTCAAGGAAGGCGTGAAAGGCAACCCGAAGGTCCAGATCGTCGCCGAGCAGGCCGCCGACTGGGTGCCGGACAAAGCGCAGGTCGCCTTCGCCGCCATGCTGCAGGCACACCCCGACATCAAGGTGCTCTACGCCTCCAACGACATGATGGCCGCCGGCGCGCTGCTCGCCGCCAAGGGCGCGGGCAAGGACGTGAAGATCATCGGCACCGACGGCCTGCCGGGCCCGGCCGGCGGCATCGAGGCGGTGGCCAAGGGCGACTGGGTCGCAACCTTCACCTACCCGACCGGCGCCAAGGAAGCGATCGAAATGTCGAAAAAGATCCTGCTCGATTGCGCGACCGAGGTGGACAAGACGGTGACGGTGGAGACCACCGCGATCACGGCCGAGAATGCCAAGCAGCTGATGGGGAAGTGAGGGGGGCGGAACCGCTCTACGGCAGAGGTTGATACGCAAGGCCCCGGAAGGGGCCTTGTTGTTGAGAGGTATGGGCATCAACACTAGCTCGGTCTTCGATGCCGCTACCCGGCAGCGTCCGTTCCTTCGGCGTATAGCCATTTCCCAGCGCCGCCCGTATCACCAGTATCTACCTTAGCGAAGATCGACTTGGCGTTTGGGCGCTACTCGTTGCTTTCTTGGTCTCCTCACGCACGAAGTCAGTCGGTAGAAAGCTCATCTCCAATCCGAACGCCCATACTCTCTGTCTACCAATTTACTACTTCCGGTAACAATCGCTTTAGCGTATTAAACGCTGGGGATTGGGTGGCAGGCTACCTCAGCTTTGCCGGGCAGGGAGCGCTGTGTTGAATATTGACCGCGTAAAACAAATAGCAGAAAGATTCTGCAGAACTCAGGGTTGGGCGGCTCCAGAGTACATCGATAACGGCGCGTCCGCTGCGGTCTACAAAGTAGAGACCGCTGACGGCGTTGAAGCCCTAAAAATTTACGATCCGGAGTTCTTTGAAGGGGAAAATGCCCTCATAGAAGCCAAGCGGATCGATTTGCAGTGTGAGCTGAAAGGTCACGGATGCCCCTTTCTAGTCGAAGTTCACGATGCAGGTGAACTAGCAGAAGACGGCACTTGGTACCTCCTAATGGAGTTCTGCCCATGGAAGTCGCTCGAAAAACGACTCGCCGAGGTTCCGGACGATAAGATCCACGATCTCTTAAAGCAGCTGGTGAGTGCCGTAAAATTTTTAGATGATAAAGGACTAGTTCACCGTGACATAAAACCTGCAAATATAGTTGCCTCCGACGACTTCAATCACCTAAAGCTCCTAGATTTTGGGGTAATGCGTAAAATAGCATACGACGAAGGCAGTGGTACGGACGGAAATAAGTTTATAGCAACGGCTCAGTACAGTCCTCCGGAATTTTTATTGCGCGATGAAATTCCGGGAGAGTTGGGATTTAGGGCGATAAACCTATATCAGGTCGGTGCAGTTCTCCATGACTTAATTACAAAGACACCTATATTCGCCGAAGAAAAAGCGACGAAGAACAAGTTCAAACTCTTCAAAGCCGTCACCGAGAAACGCCCGCGGGTGATAAGTGCGTCGGTACAGCCTCGGCTGATTGCGCTCTGTTTGGCGGCGTTGGAAAAAGATCCCAATATCCGTGCAGCTAGCGTCCAACTGGATGATTTCTTGGCGGACGCTGACGATCTGGATGCACTGCGTAGACGAATCGGCAGAGGCGGACGGGGCGAAGCGGCGAGGGCAAACCCGTCTATAGCGGCTTGGAAGAAAAGGGTCCGGTCTTGGGGCCTGCAAGCTGCGCAGCTCGAATCAGAGCCACTAGGCGCAGTTACAATGAAGGAACAGGAAACCGCACGGGGAATCTGCTGGCGATTAAGTTTTGTTTCGGTGGAAGTACCTATTTACCTAGATTTGGCTCGAACTGACTACGGCTTAGCCGTGCGAGTCATTGATGTCCCTGATGCCGATCATGTGCCGGCTGTGCTGAAGATTTATTCGGAAGGACCCGATTTGCCTGAGGCGGGTATCCCCGATGTCCTGGCAGGGCAATATCTTTATACGCTGGACATTGCGCTGACAGCTCAAGCTACGTCTACATCTGTCACAGGGGAGAATATGTCTTGAATGAAACTTGGTGGGTAGACCCGTCGCAACTGGATAGTGACCAGAAAGCTGTCCTAATTGCCACTGCAGACAGTTCGCTTTTGATCGTTGGTCCACCTGGATCGGGAAAGACCAATATTCTTATGCTGAGAGCTAACTACGTCCGCCCGGTAGGAGCGCGACAAACGGTATTAACCTTCACTCGAGCACTTGCTGAACACTTGCGTTCGGGTCCCAATGTGGGTCGTGCCGATCAGATTCAGAGGGAAGAAATATCTACCTTTATGGCATGGGCCAAGTCTATCATCAGGAATCATGGCGGGACGCTGCCGGAGGAACGCGATAGTTTCGAAGAGGAACGCCTCGGGGTTGTGGCTGCGTTGGAGGACACAGTTGAACACCAAAGGCTAGGCAAGCTTTACGACGTTATTTTTGTTGATGAGGTTCAGGATTTTTTGGATCGCGAGCTTCAGCTAATTCGCCGCCTTGCGAACCGCGCCAACTTTGCAGGCGACATTAGGCAGCGGATTTGGAAGGGAGAGGGCCTCAAGACTGCTTCCACCATAGCAGATGAGACGATGGAATTGAGTCGCCACTATCGCATTGGAGAAAAGATTTGCGAATATGCCGATCAGATTTTGCCTCCCAGGGCTGACCAAGCGCCACTTCTAGAGGGGTGTAACTACCCTGAACGGCTTCGCCCGTCTTCCGTGGAACCCGTCCCTTGCGCAGATGAAAACGAAATGATTCAAAAATGCATCGCGAAAGTGAAGGAGCAGCTTCGTTACATAACTGAGGAGCCTATAGGTATAATCGGCCCTTTCAATGACTCATTGGACGAGTTCATGGCAGCGGTAGGTGCCGATGCTACACTTTCTTCAATTACGGTGCGCCACAAGAGCAACGACTACCACGCTTACGACGACAGCAGCCGTGTCCGTGTTATGACTGTTCATGCAGCTAAGGGTTCAGAATTTCGAGCAGTGCACCTCTTCCACGGCGAGGAGTTCAGAAGGCATAACAGGGAATTGGCCTTCACGGCTGTAACCCGTGCTAAGACGGAAGTGTCTGTCTATTATGTCGGCTCACTTCTCGGTCACATGGTGCCGGCAAGTGGCGAACTGACGACCGATTTGTCCACTCTGTTCTGAGATGTAAAATGCCTGAAACCTTTCGCGGTGGTCATTTCGAGCGTGACGCTCTCCCCGGAGCTATGGCGCGATTTGCGCGTGCGCCAGTAGAGCTGAACACTTGGGAGCGGTTCGTGCGCCAACGGCCGCCGTCTCGGGGTGGGGCGGTTGGCAGTTGGAGTTCCACACCAGGTGATCCGCTGGCAGAGGTGTTGGTCGTTCGTGACGAGGACTTTATTGACACCTTAGCATGGCTCAACTCGTACTTCCCGGCATTGTCTCCCGTGAGCCAGTGGTGTCGTATTCTTCCGGAATCCCAGGCTGAGCGGATTGCTAATCGACCTCCGGCTGTAACTCTTGGAAGGATGTTGGGTGCTTGGGTTGGTGTGGTTTTGGCTGAATGCAGTGTACAGGCTGGGGGCGTTCAAAATCTGCGGGATGTGCCTGGGTCTGCTGCGGCGTCGACCGCCAGTTTTGCCGCTGGACGAGCAGCAGCAGTGTGGACCAACGAGGTCAATTTCATCGAGCTGGCACGTCGTCATGACGAACTTTCGCAAAGTTTGCGCGATGGCAGCCGTCCCTTGGCGGCTAGCGCACTAGCTCCTTTGTGGTTTGTACTGAGCGGGCGGATTGACAAAGCAGCGCAGAGCAGTCATCAGGCTCTGGAGCCATTGATCAGTATCTTGTCGCACATTGCTCAGCAATCTGGAGAAGTGGAAACGGCCGAGCTTGTTTCAAGAACGGCCATGCAAGCTCGAGACTACTTTGATCTGCCTGAACTGACACTCTGCGCTCAAGGCCCCCAAGTCGAAAGAGTTCGGGCCCTTGATCGGCTGGCAGTACGCTTAGCCTCTGGACCCCGCTCTCCTGCCATTGATGCTCTGCTTGGCCTGGGTGCGTGCTTTATCGATCCGGGGGCAGCGGTGGCGCCGGAGTTGCTTCGCCAGCACGCTAATACCTTGCCGCTCGCGCCCATCTGGCAAGGCGCGTTTGCTGGCGCGATGGCACCTCTTCGAGTGATGTCTGACCAAGGCGGTTTAGGCCGTCTCGTCGCGAAAGGACTACTCGCGGCTGATGATTTTGAAGGACGTCCTTCATGCGACATCGCCTATGAGGAACTTTCTCGTTGGATAACGCCAGGCAGATCTGTCAAACTTGACGTCCGTGGCGCCTCCGCCCGTGTCTTGTCCGTAGAACTGATGTTGGGGGTTACCAGTGCCTTTCCTTACGGCCGTAGCGAGAGCGTTTCTCTGCCCTTAGTCAATTCTAAGGCAGACGCCCCACCACGTGTCAGGGGGGGACGCAGTCTTCAAGAGCTCGACTTTGCCCTACAGAACCTGCAGCAACGCATTGTGCGGCTTGAGGAGCAGGGGGGCAATTCTCAGCCCAGCCTGGCCCTCCCGGAGCCGAAAGAGAACAAGGGTCGGAAGGTGACGCGATACATCCCGGCCAAAAAGAGTTAGGTGTGGGAGTGGAGAAGCTGGCCGCAATGCCTTGCGAGCGTACGGCGTCAACAAAACTCCTGCCCTTCACCCTCAAGCCACTCGTCTGCGCTTTCCTCCCAAACCACTATGGCGGCGACATGGATAAGGTTAGAAAATGACCGCAAAGGCAGTCTATGCAGCGTTGGTCGACGACATATTCGGTGTTGGATCCGCGCGTTTCGACATATCCGTAGCCGAGAGGAACAACGTTGTCGGCGCGCTCGCTAGGCCCGACGACTTCGAGAACTTCAAAAAAACTTTGAACAAAGGCTCCGTCGACTGCACTCCGCAGTTGAGGCAGATTCCACCCTAAGAGCTGAAGTGCTCGCGGCCATCAACCGAATCGTGGATGTCGGCTGGTGCATACGCGGAATTGGTGGCGTTGGACTACTTCTTGGCCACTCCGGAAACCGGGCCTGGACAGGTCGCCTTAGATCGCACCGTGGCAGCTTCTGAAACCCTCGCCAGCGACTTGGGCATGCCCCGAGGGTGTGCGCTTTGTCGATTGGGAAGAGGCGCTTGCCGGCGCGTGGGATCTCGTCGCCATGTTCGACGTGCTCGAGCACATCCCGGACCTGGGTTTCCTCGCCCGCCTTCAGGCCCGCCATCTGGCCATCGCCGTGCCCTATTGCCGTTGGCGTGAACTCGGTGCCGAGGGCGATGCGTGGTTCGAGACGTGGCGCATGCGTCTGCCCAACGAGCACCTGCACCATTTCGACCGTCAATCGCTGGTGGCGCTGCTGGGGCACAATGGTTTTGAGTGCGCGACGCTGAACGGATTCGAAGACGGAATCAGGCTGCGGCCAGGCAAGTGAGTCCCAACATTCTGTCCGGTTTTTTCAGAAAGCTATAGGGGCGCCCTGCCGGGCGCGCCTTGAACGTGAACGTGGGTGGATTATTGCGCCGGCGCTGGCGCGGGTGCCACGGGCGCTGCGGCGGCCGCCGCCGTGAACCCGCACTGCTTCTGTTCCATCTCGATCTGCTTGGTGATGCGAATGGCGTTTTGGGCATAGGCTTCCGTCACGGTGCCGCTGTTGACGGTCTTGTCCTTCAGCGGGCTGACCGCTGCGCAGAGGTGGAAGACATGCTCGGTGTCGGACTTGGCGGCGCCGTTCGCCGGCGCGATCCAGTAGACGATATCCTGGCCATTCGGGTGTGCCGCGTCCTTCGTCGCCGCGGCCACCGTGGTGGAGTCGGTGGCGATCGCCTGCGCCTGGGCGGCGACTTCGGGCGAGCAGGCCGTGGTCGGCTGCCCCGCCTTGATCTGTTCCGCGCAGGTGTTCATGTCCTGCGTGTACTGCTCGACCGACGGCGGCTGGTAGCTGACCCCGATCAGCGTCGCCAGCACGGCCAGCACGGCGCCGATGCCGCCGGCCACCTTCTTGCTCTTCGGGTCCATGTTCTTGTCGTTGAGGATCAAGAGAACCAGCGGCAGGAAGGCAATCAGCGTGATGATCGCGCCGAGCTGGTTCTGGACGAAGAACCGGAACGTGTCGGATTCGCGGGCCGGGTCCTTCCGGTTGGCGGCCTTCCAGAGCAGGCTGCCGGCGATGGCGAAGATCGCGATCCCGACCAGGATGCCGATCAGCAGCGGCAGGTTGCCCTGGTCGAACTTGTGCTTGTAGAGCAGTACGATCCCGGCGATCTCGCCGCCAATGGCGATGACCCACGACAGCACGGCGAACAGGCGCAGCCGCGTGGCCCCGGACTTCTGGCCCTGCGTTGCCTGCCAGTCCTTGGTAACGTCTACGGTCGGCTTGTTGTCGGTCATGACCAGATCCCCCGGTGTCGACACTTTTGCGGGGCGGCGTCAAAGGCGCCCGGCGCAGCGTCATTGATCGAACGTCGCCTGCCCCGGCGCGAAAGCGCCACGGCAGACCCCATCCTTATTGCGCATGATGGGATTCGTCCATAGCCGAGGCGGGCGGACGACGATGCCGGCGATGGTGCGGAGGAGGGCAGGGCAATCGCATATGGAGCTGGCGCAATCCCATGCGATTGCCCGGGAAGAGGGAAGTCACCCCTTGGCCTACACGAACCGGCCCAGCGCATCGACGATCAGATCACAGAACTTCGCATGGTCGAGCTTCATCGCCACGCTATGGCGGAAGTCGGTCTGCTCGCTCGCCGTACCGCCGAAATGGTGCATCGCGCCCATTTTCTCGAAATTGCAGACCGTCATGCCCTTGGTCCAGCGTCCCGCAAGCTCGACGCGGATGTCGGCCCTTTGGACGCGGGCAGTCTGGCGCGGCCTCCTTAGCGACTCTCCCGTTCCCTGAATTGATTTGTATACAAATGTTTCTGGGCGGCATCGGTTTGTGAAGCGCTTCACCGTTGCCGCGCAATCGATCGGTTACAGAGGCCGTGCAAGAGCGGGCCCGAGGCAGCGCTCTGCTGCTGCATGGAGGTAACCGATGTTTGACAGTCTCAGCAGAATTCGCGCTGCCCTGGCGCGCGCCAGCAAGCACAGGAAGACCGTGCGCGCACTGAATGCGCTGCCGACGGAGATCCAGAAAGACATTGGCTGGACGGAGTCGAGGTCGATCGATGAGATAAGGCTGCCGTTCTAGGGCCGCATCCCAGCGTCGCTAATATATCGCTCGCCATCGATTGTTCGGAAGCGTACAGTATAGCATCGTCGGCCACATCAATGGGCGCTGACGCTTGGGAGCGACCATCGCACTCCTGCCCCGACAGGAGGCATTGGAGCCATGGCGGAGCAACCGAGACAGTCCGGTCTGAGCGCCGAGGCGCTCGCGGCCTTGGCGCGGGAAACCGGGGCCTCCGAGCAGCAGATACAAGAGATCGCATCGCTGATCGGCAACGATCGCCCCTCCATCGTGCGCGAAGCGCGCATGGTTGCGGCTGACCGCCCGAAGCGCTGATCCAGGAACAAGCTGCTGGATTGATTGATGGGGCGTCGCCCCTGATTTGTCGGTTTTGTACGAAGTACAATGGCTGAATCCGAGTCAGCTATCGTCCAATGACCGTTTGCATTTGGGCAGGGCGCCGACGGCTGGGAGATGACATGTGCTCTTGCCCTTGACGGGAGAGAGCGATGGACCAGTCGGTCAGCAAGGAGAAAAGCGGCCTCTTGCGCCGCATGAACCCGGCCGACTTCGCACTGCTTGCGCCGCATTTGCACCATCGTGTGCTCGATCTCAAAGCCCCGCTCGAAATGGCGGGCGAGCCGGTCGCCTCGGTCTGTTTCCTGGAAAGCGGCCTGGCCTCGGTGGTGGCGAGGAACCGGCCGGGGCTCGACACCGAGGTCGGCATCATCGGCCACGAAGGCATGTCGGGCTCCGCTTTGGTGATGGGCGCCGACTGGGCGCCCCATGACTGCTACATGCAGATGCCGGGCGAGGCGGTGTGCATCGATTCCGAGCCGTTCAAGGCAGCGCTGCAGAAAAGCCCGACGCTTCGCGCCTTCCTGCTGCGCTATGCCCATTATCTGCACGGCCAGACCAAATCCACGGCGCTGAGCAATGCCCGCGCCAAGCTCGAGGATCGGCTGGCCCGATGGCTCCTGATGTGTGACGACAGGGTGGTCGGCCATCAGATCCAGATCACGCATGAGTTCCTGTCCGTCATGCTCGGCGTCAGGCGTCCGGGCGTCACCATCGGCCTGCAGATCCTGGAAGGGCGCGGCCTGATCCGGTCGCGGCGCGGCGAGATCGTCATTCGCGACCGGGATGGCCTGATCGCCGTCGCCGACGGTTTCTACGGCCAGGCCGAGGCCGAATACGAACGCCTGCTGGGCTGAGCCTGGCACGGGCTGGAAATGGCCGACGCGAATGCCGGTGAAAGCATGTTGCCAGAGCCGCGCCGGCCATTTGCGGCCGTCTGGGGAGAGGCCGCCCGGCAAATCTAGCATCGGCGCAAAAGCGGGCAACGAACCGCAATGGCTTGGTAAAAACCGTACAATCGAATTGTGTTGAACCTTGGTTCGGCAAGAGTATGAATCTGCTGTCGTCGACCATGTATATGGGGCGCTGGCGCCTGAGGCTTCGACAGGCTCGCGCGCCCGATGTGAACGGGGAAAACCGAAATGGCAGAACTGCTTTTCGATGTATCCGCCTTCGATTGCGCCATCCTGCGCGCCGCCTTCATCAAATCGGTGATGGAAGACAATGTCCCGGAAAAGCGCTGGCGCGCGCTCGCCGCCTCCCTGGTTCGCGACCTGACCGACCACGAAGATGTCGAGCCGGATCTCCTCGGCTGGATCACGCGCAAGTAGCGGTACCCTGACGGTCCGGCGGCTACCCCAGCCACCACCACAGCGCCGCGACCGCCGCAAGCACCGCCACCACCGACAGCCCCAGCATGATGTAGCTGCCCTTGATGATGTCGCGGATGATCTTCTTGACGCTTTCGCGGTCGTTGAGGTTGGGGAAAGGCTCGTTGGGCAGCGCCACGCCGAGGAAGCCGCAGAGCGGCGCCCAGCCATCGCTGACCTTGAACACCAGAAGCTTCTCCGGCGGCACGGCCGCTATCACCTCCTCGGTATAGGCGTTGTAGCGCGCCACCGCCTTGGCGCGGTCGTCCATCACGCCGGCAAGCGTGCGGCCCCAGATCAGCCTGTGCGACATGTCGCCGAATTTGCGGCCGAACGGCGTCAGCCATTCCAGCACCTTGAACTGCCACAATGTCTCGGTGAAGTGGATCGTGTCGATGGTGCTGTCGTACCAGGCCTCGGCGCCGCGCGGATGCAGGGTGAGCAGCACCTTGGCGTCGGGATAGGCGGCCATCAATTCGCGCCACACGCAGCATCCCGGATTGTCGACCGTCGCCTTGTAGTTGGCAAAGACTCTGGTCCAGTCGTGCTGGCTGCCGGGCGGGCTGTTGGCCACCTTGCGCCAGAAGTCGAGATGGCCCTTGTTGGCCTTGTTGAGGATGACTTCCTGCATGTGGTAGCTGGGAAGGCCCAGCCTGTTCAGCGCGGCAAAGGTCGACCATGTGCCGGTGCGGCCGAATCCGGCCCCGATGAGCTCAAGCGCCATTTTATCTCCCCTGGTTGAGACCGCTTTTCTTTTTATGCCGGTCCGCTCGGAATGAGGTTGCATCCGCGCCCCTCGGCGCGCAACAATTTTCCCTGTGCAGGGGTCAAAATGTGTTTGCTTTTTCGTCTGGGCCACGCGGAATGACGGTCTGGCTATTCCCGCGGGTGGGGGAGCCTGATAATAGGTCAGCCAGATTGACCTAAATTCGCATGGCCGGGACGGTCATGCTGGACCAGATGCCGTATCCCGGGAGGTTGGCTCGTGAGTTTGATGGACCTGTTGGCGTCGCGCGCCTCGCGCATGAAGGCGTCGGAAATCCGCGAGCTGCTCAAACTGCTCGACCAGCCCGATATCATCTCCTTTGCCGGCGGCATCCCCGATCCGGCCTTGTTTCCGGCGCAAGCCATCGCCGATGCTTACGCCTCGGTGCTGGGCGGCGCGGAGGCGAGCGCAGCACTTCAGTATCAGGTCTCCGAAGGCTATCTGCCGCTCAGAAAATGGCTGGCCGGCCAGATGGGCAAGCTTGGCATCGCCTGCGACGAGCACAACATCTTCATCACCTCCGGCTCGCAGCAGGCGCTGGATTATCTCGGCAAGCTGTTCCTGTCGCCGGGCGACACAGCACTCGTGACATGGCCGACCTATCTCGGCGCGTTGCAGGCCTTCAACGCCTATGAGCCGCGCTACGACCGGCTGACGCCGGATGGCGGCAACATGACGCCGGCCGCCTACCAGGCGGCGGCTGCTGCCCCCTCTACTTTTGCAAAAGAGGGCGGCAAGGTGAAGTTCGCTTATCTCGTTCCGGATTTCGCCAACCCGACCGGCGAGACGCTGAACCGCCAGCAGCGCGAGGCGGTGCTCGACCTTGCCGGCGAGCTCGACATTGCCGTCATCGAGGACGCCGCCTATCGCGCGCTGCGCTATGACGGCGAGGGCCAGCCGCCGATCCTGGCGCTCGACTGCGAACGCTCAGGCGGCATCGACAATGCCCGCACGCTCTATTGCGGCTCGTTCTCAAAGATTCTGTCGCCGGGCATGCGCGTCGGCTGGGTCTGCGCGCCGCGCCGCGTCGTCGAGCGGCTGGTGCTGATGAAGCAGGCGTCGGACCTGCACAGCCCGTCGATCAACCAGCTGGTCATGCACCGCGTCTCCGAGGCCGTGTACGACAGCCAGGTGGAAAAGCTGATCGGCGCCTATCGCCAGCGCCGCGACGGCTTGCTTGCAGCACTCGAAGCGGAAATGCCGGATGGCGTCAGCTGGAGCCGACCGGAAGGCGGCATGTTCGTCTGGCTGACATTGCCTGAGGGTTCGGATGCCACCGCGCTGCTCGCCCGCTCGGTCAAGGAAGCCCGCGTGGCGTTCGTGCCGGGCAACGCATTCTACGCCGACGGTTCGGGACGCAACACGATGCGGATGAGCTTTACGCTCGCAGATGAACGCGCCGTGGGTGAAGGCGTGCCGAGGCTGGCGAAATTGATGGGCTAATCTCCCCCCTCGAGGGGGAGATGTCGCCGAAGGCGACAGAGGGGGTCGCCGCGCGTGGAGCGCTAACCTCCTTCCGTCGCAGGAGGTCGAGCCCAGTCGAGCCGAGCCCCTCTGGCCTGCCGGCCATCTCCCCCTCAAGGGGGGAGATTAGCTCACTCCGCCACAACCAATTTATCCTGCGTCTTCGTATCGAAATCGCTGGCGTCGTGGCGCTCGTGCAGTTGCATGGCGGGGTCGCCGAAGGCGCGGTTGACCATGCGGCCGCGTTGCACGGTCGGGCGGGCGTCGATCGCCTTGGCCCAGCGTTGTACGTGCTCGTAGTCCTGCACCGACAGGAATTCGGCGGAATCATTGTACATGCGGCCGAGCGCCAGGCCGCCATACCAGGGCCACACCGCCATGTCGGCGATCGAATAGAAGGCGCCGCCGAGATATTCAGTCTCCGCCAGCCGCCGGTCGAGCACGTCGAGCTGGCGCTTGGTCTCCATGGCGAAGCGGTCGATGGCGTATTCGAACTTTTCCGGCGCATAGGCGTAGAAATGGCCGAAGCCGCCGCCGAGATAGGGCGCCGAACCCATCTGCCAGAACAGCCACGACAAGGTTTCCGCGCGCGCCGGCTGTTCGGTCGGCAGGAACTCGCCGAACTTTTCCGCGAGATAAAGCAGGATCGAACCGGATTCGAAGACGCGGACAGGCGTCTTGCCGCTGCGGTCGAGCAGCGCCGGGATCTTGGAGTTGGGGTTGACCTCGACAAACCCCGAGCCGAACTGGTCGCCATCGTTGATGCGGATCAGCCAGGCGTCGTATTCGGCGCCCTTGTGGCCGAGCGCCAGAAGCTCCTCCAGCATGACAGTCACTTTGACCCCATTCGGCGTCGCCAGCGAATAGAGCTGCAGCGGATGCTTGCCGACCGGCAGCACCTTGTCATGCGTCGGACCGGCAGTAGGCCGGTTGATGCTGGCGAACGTGCCGCCATTGGCTTTCTTCCAGCTCCAGACTTTCGGCGGGGTGTATTCGGTCATGCGGGGAATTCCTTGGGTTTGGCGGACCTTGCGCTGTTGGCGCGAGACTGATGCGGAAAGTCGACTCGAAGCTAGATACCGATAGAGATAGGTGCAATTCAGAAAGGTTCAACTTGTGTTGAACTATTATCGATGTCAGCGCCGCCCCTCATGGCCCTGCCGGGCACTTCTCCCCGTATAGTGACGGGGAGAAGGAAGCTGTCGCCTACTGATTTCGCCAATTGCCAGCGTTGCCAAGAGCGCCGATGTTGCGGCCATCTCCCCTCTCCCCGTCACTGTACGGGGAGAGGATGCCGCTGTCCGAACCGGATAGATAGGTAACAGAATGGACCGATAGCATGGGTGACAGTTTTCTTGTCCGCCGGAGGACCGGCGATGGTTTGGCGAGAGACTGGCATCATGGACGAGCGGCTACGGTTTGTTGTGGAGTGTCTTTCTGGGGATGAGACGATGGTTGCGCTTTGTGCGGCCTACGGGATCTCACGCAAGAACGGCTACAAATGGCTAGGACGCTATCGGACGTTTGGGCCTGAGGGTTTGCACGACCTGCCGCGAGCCCCGCTCAATCATGGCCGGGCGACAGCTCAGGATCTGGTTGAGCGGATTGTGGCGGCCAAGGAGCTGCATCCGCTCTGGGGTCCAAAGAAGATCGTGGCACGGCTCAGGCGCACGGCTCCCGAGTTCATGTGGCCTTCAGCCTCGACGGTCGGCGCGATCCTTGCGCGGCATGGGCTTGTCCGCGCCCGCAAGCGACCCCGCCTGCGGGCCTGCGGCAATGGACCCTGGCCACAGCCGCAAGAACCGAACGCGGTGTGGACTGGCGATCACAAGGGCTGGTTCCGGACCCGCGACGGCTGGCGTTGCGAACCCTTGACGGTGATGGATGCGTCGAGCCGCTATCTTCTGGCGCTCGAAGCGACGGGGTCGACGGCCGATAGCGAAGCCTGGCCGGTGTTCGAACGGCTGTTTGAAGAGCATGGCCTGCCGGATCGCTTCAGAAGCGACAATGGCCCGCCCTTCGCATCGGCCGGCGTCACCGGGCTGACGCCGCTTGTCGTGCGCTTCATCAAGCTCGGCATCACCTTGGAGCGGATCGCACCCGGCAGGCCACAGCAGAACGGACGTCACGAGCGCTTTCACCTGACCATGCTGCCGATGGCCGAGGCACCGGAAGCCGACCGAACGGCACAGGGCCAGGCCTTCGAGACCTTCCGCCACAGCTACAATGAGGAACGTCCCCATGAGGCGCTGGGCATGGATACGCCCGCCCAGCACTACCGGTCCTCACAGCGCGCCATGCCCAGGACACCACCCGAGCCCGTCTATCCGGCCGAGGCCTCGGTCCGCCGCGTGCGCCACAATGGCGAGATCCGATGGAATGGCGGCTTCATATATGTCTCGCAAGCGCTGGCGGGCGAACCGGTCGCTGCGTTGGAGACCGAAGACGGACAATGGACACTCTCATTCCATGCCCACCCGCTCGGCATCATCGACACACGGCACATGAAGCTTGTCCGCCGCAGCGCCGCGCCAACCAATCCGCTTGGCGCTGCGGCGGACGCATAGGGGGAGAGAAGTGTCACCTATGTATCCGGTTCAAAGTGTTACCCATCTATCGGCTGGATACCGGCAGGCGGACGAGGAGCAGCGCCAGCCTCTGAAATGATTGCCTTGTTGCCTAAGCCCTTGCGCCCTGTGCAGCGCGGCATACCTATAGAGGATACTGCCCACGCATATCTGCCAGGATGAAAGCATGCCGATCGATCCCGTTTCCCCGCTCTTGCGCTCCGTCGTTGGCGTGCGCGCCATGGTTCCCGACGATGCCTTCACGGCCAATGCCCTGGGCACGCGCCGGGAAGGCAGCGGCGTCGTCATCCGCGGCGACGGGCTGGTGCTCACCATAGGCTATCTCATCACCGAGGCCGAGGAGGTCTGGCTGACCGACCAGGACGGCCGCGTCGTGCCGGCACATGCGCTGGCCTATGACCAGGAGACAGGCTTCGGCCTAGTGCAGGCGCTGGCGCCGCTCGGCCTGCCGGCGGTGGCGCTGGGCGACGCCTCGAAGGCCAAGATCGGCGACCCCGTGGTGTTTGCCGACGGCACCGGCCGCTCGGTCAAGGCACACATCGTCACCAAGCAGGAATTCGCCGGCTATTGGGAATATCTGCTTGACGAGGCGATCTTCATTGCCCCGGCGCACCCGTCCTGGGGCGGCGCGGCACTCATCGGCCAGGATGGCAGCCTGCTCGGCATCGGTTCGCTGCTTTTGCAGATGAGCCGCAACGGCGAGGTCGCCGACATCAACATGGTCGTGCCGATCAACCTTCTGACCCCGATCCTCGACGATCTGCTGACGCGCGGCCAGGCGGCGAAGCCGCCGCGCCCATGGCTCGGCGCCTTCTCGGCCGAGTCGAACGGTGCGGTCGTGGTGATGAGCGTCGCCGAAGGCGGCCCCGCCGCCAAGGCCGGCCTGCGCCAGGGCGACATCATCTCCGACGTGCGCGATGGCGAGGTCGACGGTCTCGCCGATTTCTACCGTAAGCTATGGCAGAATCCGGCGGGTTCGGAGATTCCTCTCAGGGTCGTACGCGACGGCCGCGAAACCTGGCTCAGGGTAAAATCCGCCGACCGCAACAGTTTCTTGAAGAAACCGCATCTGCAGTGAAAGCCAATCTCCCCCCAAGTGGGGGAGATTGGCTGCCCCCTCAATCTCCGCATACCCTAAAAGGCGTCCCTGTGTCCCACTCCGCGAAGGGCACGACCCGGCCTTCGACCGACACGACACTGTCCACCTTGCTGCCATCCTCCTGCGTCTTCATGCTTTTGCCTTTGCCGGTAAGCACATCGTAGTCGCAGCTGCTATCGATTATGTCGGTCTGGTATTTGTAACTGTCATAGGCCACGCCTGCGACGACGAAGGCTTCGTTGCGCCAGGCGATGGTCAGCGTCATGTCGGTCCGCTCGCCGGGGCCGATCAGCCCCGGCAGATAGATCTTGATCGAGCCGTTGGGCAGCAAGGTCAACTCCGGTTCGATGCCGGAGCCCTCATAATGCGGCTGGTCGTAGTCGTTCCATTCGCCGTAGACCTGCTCATGCACGACGCCGGCGGGTTTCAGAAAATTGTACTTTTTGTCCCTCAGGAAGAAATGCATGTCCATGGTATCGTCTTCGGGCTCGGTCTCGACGATCATCGCCAGATCGGCGGCGCCGTCCCCATTGAAGTCGCCGGTCAGCGCGGTGATGATCTTCTGGGTTTCGATGGGTTCGGCGAGCGCCGAGGCCGGCAGCAGAAGGATGAGGCCGAGTAACATCGATCGCATGGCATTTCCCCCGAATTGCAGTCTGCCTTGCCCGGCTCGACCAGCCGGGAAACTGCCATGAGCGCCGGCTTGGGCGCAAGCCGGCTCGCAATAGGCTAGGGGGTATCGACGCCGCTGACGGAAACTGGCATCGACAGCCGATACAGCCGGCCCGGCAACAACGAGGTGATGATGGCGCCGTTCAAGGTCGATCCCGACAAGGTTCATGAATTCCCCGATCCCGACAGTTTTTACGCCTGGCTGCGCGAAAATCATGCCGGCGAGAGCGAGGTCTGGATCAAGGTCCACAAGGTCGGCTCGGGCCTCGCCTCGATCACGCCGAAGCAGGCCATCGACGTGGCGCTGTGCTTCGGCTGGATCGACGCCATACGCAAGCCGCTCGACGACAAGAGCTTTCTGCAGCGCTACACGCCGCGCGGCAAGAAGAGCATCTGGAGCAAGATCAACATCGACAATGTCGCCCGCCTAGTCGAGGAGGGCCGCATGACCGAACACGGGCTGAAACAGGTCGAGGCGGCCAAGGCCGACGGCCGCTGGGACCGTGCCTACGGCTCAGCCATGAAAATTCCCGACGATCTCCGGGCCGCCATCGATGCCGAACCCGCGGCAAAAGAGATGCTGGCGAAGCTTTCCGCCCAAAACCGCTTCGCGCTCGCCTTCCGCACCCACAACATGAAGACGGAGGCGGGGCGCAGGAAGAAGATCGAGGCTTTCGTCGCGATGCTGAAGCGCGGCGAGACGATCTATCCGCAGAAGCGGTGAGGCGACGGCAAGCGGCTGCCATGGTGCGCGCAGCTAAAAACCCGCTTGTGAGGTTCTGGCCTCCCTTGCTCGGACATAACCTATTGTTTTTACGGTATTTTCCACTCCTCGTTCGGGTGATAGCTGCGATAGTGGAAAAAACATAACAACATGTTGTTAATTAAGAGTTTTCCACTATGTTGACTTGATCCTGACTTAAGAGTGGAAACCGATGCTGAGAGAGTTGACCGGCGAGCAGCGGCGCCAACTCATAGATACGCAACAGGTCTACGAGGCCTGGCAGCATGCTGATGACCAGCGCCAAAGGCGCTTTGCAGGCAGCATGCGCTGGGTTGAGCGCAACGGTGCTGAATACCTGCTGCGGAAGGTCCGGCAGGTCGAGAATTCACTCGGGCCAAAAAGCAGCCAGACGGAGAAGGCGTTCGCTGCGTTTTCCGAGGGCAGGGTGCAGAACAAGGATCTGCTGGCAGGTCTGGCCGATCGCCTGAACGGCCTGGCGAAAGTCAATGTGGCAATGGGGTTGGGCAGGGTACCGGCCATCGCCGCACGGATATTGCGGCGGTGCGCCGAAACAGACCTGCTGGGCAAGCAGTTGCTGGTCGTCGGCACGAATGCGCTGTTCGCTTACGAGGCTCTGGCGGGCGTCCAGATCACCAGCGGTCTCACGGCAACCGGCGACATCGACCTGCTCTTCGATTCCCGAGGCCGCATCAGCTTCGTGACCGGCGAGAGGGTAAGCCAGTCCGGCCTGATAGGCGTGTTGCGTAAAGTGGACAGGTCCTTCAAGCCGCTCCAGCCCCGGGCCTTCAGGGCAGCGAACCGTGATGGCTATCTGGTCGACCTGATCCGTCCGCAGGCAAGACATGTCCTCAAGGACAACGCCACTACCTCGATTACACAGCTTGCCGACGATCTCGACAGCGCACCCATGGAGGGGCTGCAATGGCTCATCAACGCTCCAAAGGTGGAGGCTGTGGCGATCGATGAGCGTGGCTATCCCGTAAGCATGCCGACGGTCGACCCTCGAATGTTCGCTCTGCACAAGGCTTGGCTGGCCACGCTGCCTGATCGGTCTGCGGTCAAGGCAATGAGAGATCGTGAACAGGCGGAAGCGGCTGCACGCATTGCCACGGGCTATCTTGCGCTTCCGCTGGACAGCGAGCATCTCAAAGGGCTTCCGGGGGCACTGCTGGACGCTTCGGCCGCAACGCTCTCTCTGCCTGGCCCGAGCGGCTTTTCCGAAGACTCTCCAATTGAGCCCGACTGGTAGCGGCCGCGCTAGCACGCCATGCTACGAAAATAGCATTCTCGCCTCGCGAAATGTGATGCTACGGTTCCCGGCGCACCCAGGGCGGAGGGGTTGCCAAGAGGAGAAGTGGCGGGCGCTGGCCCGGATTTCAGCGAGAACCGGACGGAACTGTTGAACCATTGCAAGGCCGCCGCGTTTTCCAGCGTCGGCCACAAGGGAGGAACCACCTGTGAAAGCATCCTATCTCGTCTCAGCCGCGCTGCTTGCGGCGACTGCGATGCCGGCGGCGGCCGGCGAAATTTCCGACGGCAAGGTCAAGATCGGCATCCTCAACGACCAGTCGGGCGTCTATGCCGATTTCGGCGGCAAATGGTCGGTCGAGGCCGCCAAGATGGCGGTCGAGGATTTTGGCGGCAAGGTGCAGGGCGCGCCGATCGAGATCGTCAACGCCGATCACCAGAACAAGCCCGACATTGCCTCCAACATTGCGCGCCAGTGGTACGACACCGAGCAGGTCGACGCGATCATGGAACTGACGACATCCTCGGTGGCGCTCGCCGTCCAGGGGTTGTCCAAGGAAAAGAAGAAGATCGACATCGTTACCGGAGCGGCATCGGCCGACCTGACCGGCAAGCAATGCTCGCCCTACGGTTTCCACTGGGCTTACGATACCCACTCGCAGGCGGTCGGCACCGGCGGCGCGCTGGTGCAGCAGGGCGGCGACAGCTGGTATTTCATCACCGTCGACTATGCCTTCGGCTATTCGCTGAAGGAGCAGACCTCAAAGGTTGTTGAGGCAAGCGGCGGCAAAGTGCTGGGCGAGGTGCGTTACCCCTTGGGATCGACGGATTATTCCTCCTTCCTGCTGCAGGCGCAGTCCTCCGGCGCCAAGGTTATCGGCCTTGCCAATGCCGGCCTCGACACCTCCAATACCATCAAGCAGGCGGCCGAGTTCGGCATTGTCGCCGGCGGCCAGCGGCTGGCAGCCCTTCTGTTCACCCTTGCCGAGGTGCACGGCCTCGGCCTGCAGGCGGCGCAGGGCGTGGTGCTCACCGAAGGGTTTTACTGGGACCGCGACGACAAGAGCCGCGACTTCGCCGGGCGCTTCTTCAAGCGCACCAACCGCATGCCCAACATGATCCAGGCCGGCACCTATTCGGCGGTGCTGCAATATCTCAAGGCCATCGACAAGGCCGGCACCGACGAGACCGAGGCGGTCGCCAAGCAACTCCATGAAATGCCCGTCGACGACATCATCAACGCCAACGGCAAGGTACAGGCCGACGGGTCGATGGTGCACGACATGTATCTCTATCAGGTCAAGAAGCCCGAGGAGTCGAAGAAGGACTGGGACTACTACACCTACCTTGCGACCATTCCGGGCGACAAGGCCTTCATCAAGGCCGAAGACAGCGGCTGCCCGCTCGTCACCAAGTGACGATGGCGCAAGCCGTGGCCGTCCAGCCGGACGGTGCCGAAATCAAGCCGCGGGTGGTGCTCTCCGCCCGCGGCCTGCGGCGCGACTTTGCCGGTTTCATTGCCGTCAACAATGTCGACCTCGACGTCCATCACGGCCAGATCCATGCGCTGATCGGGCCGAACGGCGCCGGCAAGACGACGATCTTCAACCTCTTGACCAAGTTCCTGCAGCCGAGCAGCGGCAGGATCGAACTGTTGGGCAACGACATCACCCGCACCGCGCCGGCCAGGGTGGCGCGCATGGGTCTCGTCCGCTCGTTCCAGATATCGGCGATCTTTCCGCATCTGAGCGTGCTCGACAATGTCCGCGTCGCCTTGCAGCGGCCGAGCGGGCTCGGCTTCCAGTTCTGGCGCTCGCTGGCCGCGCTTGACCAACTGACGCCACGGGCGCGCGAACTGCTTGCCGTCGTCGGTCTCGACGATGTCGCGCATCGTCCGGCCGGCGATCTCTCCTATGGCCGAAAGCGCGTGCTCGAGATCGCCACCACGCTGGCGCTCGACCCGAAAGTGCTGCTGCTCGACGAGCCGATGGCCGGCATGGGGCACGAGGATGTCGGCGTCATTTCCGGCATCATCCGCTCGCTGGCAACGGACCGCGCCGTGCTGATGGTCGAGCACAATCTCACCGTCGTCGCCGACCTTTGCGACTGGATCACCGTCATGCAGCGCGGCCAGGTGCTCGCCGCCGGCGACTACGCAACGGTGAGCAACGATGAGCGCGTCAGGGTCGCCTACATGGGGACCGAGCAGGGGGACCGAGCATGAGTGAGCCGCTGCTTGCCGTGCGCGATCTCCATGCCTGGTATGGCGAGGGCCATGCGCTGCATGGCGTCAACCTCGACGTTTTTCGCGGTGAGACGGTGACGCTGCTCGGCCGCAACGGTGTCGGCAAGACCACAACGCTGCGCGCCATTATGGGGCTGGTCCGCAAGCGCAGCGGCAGTGTCACCTTCGACGGCAGCGACCTGATGCGCCTGCCGCTGCATCGTGTTGCCCATCGCGGCATCGGCTTCGTGCCGGAGGAACGCGGCATCTTCGCCACGCTCACCGTCGACGAAAACCTGATCCTGCCGCCGGTTGTGGCCAAGGGCGGCATGAGCGTCGAGGAAATCTTCGGTCTCTTTCCCAACCTCAAGGAGCGCCGCAACAGCCCCGGCACCAAACTCTCCGGCGGCGAACAGCAGATGCTGGCCATCGCCCGCATCCTGCGGACGGGCGTGCAGATGCTGCTGCTCGACGAGCCGACCGAGGGCCTGGCGCCGGTCATCGTCCAGCGCATCGGCGAACTGCTGGCGACCTTGAAAAAGCGCGGCATGACCATCCTGCTCGTCGAGCAGAATTTCCGCTTCGCCGCCCGCATCGCCGACCGCTTCTACCTGATGGAGCACGGCAAGGTGGTGGAGGGTTTTGCCGCAAGCGAGCTTGCCGCTCACACGCAACAGCTGCACGAGGTGTTGGGGGTATGATGACGACAGCCCACGGCAGTACCCCCACCCCGCTGCTGCGCAGCGACCCTCCCCACAAGGGGGAGGGTAAGGGGCGGCGCCATCCTTCGCCATGACACCATATGGATCAGAGGCTGGACATCGTGACCTCTCATCGTCTCTCATCCGGCGGTCTCATCGACCGTTCCACCCCCCTCACCTTCCGCTTCGACGGCACGACATTTTCCGGCTTCCAGGGCGACACGCTGGCGTCGGCGCTGGTCGCCAATGGCGTCAAGCTGGTCGGCCGCTCGTTCAAATACCATCGTCCGCGCGGCATTCTGACTGCGGGCTCGGAAGAACCCAACGCGCTGGTCGAACTGCGCACCGGCGCACGGCGCGAGGCCAACACCAAGGCCACGACGGCCGAACTGTATGAAGGCCTCGAAGCGGCAAGCCAGAACCGCTGGCCCTCGCTGCGCCACGATGTGATGTCGGTGAACCAGCTGTTCGCACCGATCTTCGTCGCCGGCTTCTACTACAAGACCTTCATGTGGCCGGCAAAATTCTGGGAAATGGTCTACGAGCCGGCGATCCGACGCGCCGCGGGTTTGGGTCGCGCGGCGGTCACCCCCGATCCGGATCACTACGACAAGGCCTGGGCGCATTGCGATGTGGTGATCGCCGGCTCCGGTCCGGCCGGTCTCGCCGCCGCACTCGCTGCAGGCCGCAGCGGTGCGCGCGTCATCCTGTGCGAAGAAGATTTTGCGCCCGGCGGCCGTCTGTTGTCGGATGGCGGCACGATCGACGGTCTGCCGGCCGCGGAGTGGCTGTCGCGCACACTGGCCGAGCTCAGCTCGATGCCGGATGTCCGCATCATGACCCGCACGACCCTGTTCGGCGTCTATGACGGCGGTACCTATGGCGCGATCGAGCGGGTCAACGATCATCTGCCGGTGCCGCCCGAGCATCAGGTGCGCCAGCGCCTGTGGCGCATCGTGGCCAAGCGCTGCGTCGTCGCCGCCGGCGCGATTGAGCGTCCCATCGTCTTTGCCGGCAATGACACGCCCGGCGTGATGATGGCGTCCGCCATCCGCACCTACGTCACACGTTATGCGGCGACGCCGGCAAAGCGGATCGCGCTGTTCACCAACAATGAGGATGGCTGGCGCACGGTCGAGACGGCACTTGGCGCCGGGCTGCAGATCGCGGCGGTGATCGACGCGCGGCCTGACGTCTCGCCTGCCCATCGTTCTCTCGCTTCCAGGAACGGCTTCACCGTGCTGCATGGTTCGGTCAGCGGCGTCGACGGCGGCAAGGACGGCGTAAGAAAAATAGCGGTGTCGCTGACCGGCGGCGCGCGCGCCGAGGGCGAGGCCGACGGGCTTGCCGTTTCCGGCGGCTGGAATCCGGCGGTCGGGCTCACCTCTTACCATCGCGGCCGGCCGAAATGGCGAGACGACATCGCCGCCTTCGTGCCGGACGGCGCGCCGCCCGGTATGGTCGCCGCAGGTGCGGCTAACGGCAACTTCGGGCTAGGCGCCTGCCTGCGCGCAGGTTTCGAGGCCGGCGCCGCAGCGGCGCGGGACGCCAGCCGGATCGGCAATGCGGGATCGGCACCGGTCGCCGACGACGAGGCGTTCTCGCTGACCCCGCTTTGGCACGTCGCCGGCAAAGGCAAGGCCTTTGTAGACCAGCAGCATGACGTCACCGCGTCCGACATCGAGCTGGCGCAGCGCGAGGGTTTTGAATCGGTCGAGCATCTGAAGCGCTACACCACGCTCGGCATGGCGACCGACCAGGGCAAGACGTCCAATGTCGCCGGCCTCGCCATCATGGCGGCGGTGTCGGGCAAATCCATTCCCGAGACCGGCACGACCATCTATCGCCCGCCCTACGTGCCGGTCGCCATCGGCGCTTTTGCCGGCCACCATCGCGACGAAAATTTCCATGCGACGCGGCTGACGCCGTCGCATCACTGGGCGGCCGAACAAGGCGCGATCTTTGTCGACACCGGCCTGTGGAAGCGCGCGCAATGGTATCCGCGCGCGGGCGAGAAGGACTGGCTGGAATCGGTCACCCGCGAGGTCAAGGCGGTGCGCTCGGGCGTCGGCTTCTGCGATGTCTCGACGCTGGGCAAGATCGACGTGCATGGCCCGGATGCCGGCGCCTTCCTCGACCGCGTCTACATCAACACGTTCTCCAGCCTCGCCGTCGGCAAGGCGCGCTACGGGCTTATGCTGCGCGAGGATGGCCTGGTCTACGATGACGGAACCACGTCGCGGCTGGCCGAGGACCATTATTTCCTCACCACGACCACGGCGAAGGCCGGGCTGGTGATGCAGCATCTCGAATTCTGCCGGCAGGTGCTATTCCCCGAACTCGACGTGCAACTGACCTCGGTCTCCGACCAGTGGGCGCAGTTCTCGATTGCCGGGCCAAGGACGCGAGACCTGTTGAAGGAAATCGTCGACCCTGCCGAGGACCTTTCGAACGAAGGTTTTCCCTTCATGGGCGTGCGCGAAGTCGCTTTGCGCGGCGGCATCAAGGCGCGGCTGTTCCGCATCTCCTTCTCCGGCGAGATGGCGTTCGAGATTTCTGTGCCGGCGCGTTACGGTGAAGCGATGGCACGCAATTTGATGCTGGCGGGAAAACCGTTCGGCGTGACGCCGTATGGCACAGAAGCCCTCGGCGTCATGCGCGTTGAAAAGGGCCATGTCGCCGGACCGGAACTGAGCGGCACGACGACCGCCGCCGATCTCGGCCTCGGCAAGATGATGTCGACCAAGAAGGATTTCATCGGTCGCGTCATGGCCGGCCGCGAGGCGCTGGTGGCGCCGGACCGGCAGGTCGTGGTCGGCATCAAGCCGGTCGACAAGGCGCGCCGCCTGCGCTCCGGCGCGCACATCATCCCGAAGGGCCAGACGCCCGGGCCTGATAACGACCAGGGCTACGTCACCTCGGTCTGCTTCTCGCCGACGCTCGACCAGTGGATCGGTCTCGGCCTTGTCGAGCGCGGCCGCGAACGCATCGGCGAGATCGTCCACGCGCATGATCCGCTGCGCGGTGAAGACTATGATGTCGAACTCTGCAATCCCGTCTTCTACGATCTCGATGGAGGGCGCCAGCGTGGCTGATTTTTCCTGGGATGTTCGTAGCCCGCTCGAGCGCGCGCTCGCTCCTGGCGCTTACGGCCCGCAAGGCGATGCCGGTGTGTCGCTGACCGAGATCCGCAATTTCGACCTCGTCCAGGTGATGGCACGGCGCGGCAAGGCGGGTGATTTGGCCAAGGCCGCGAACGCTCGTTTCGGCGTCGCGGCTCCGGAAACGCCGAAGGCGGTTGGCACCGCGGATGCGACGCTGATCTGGTCGGGACCGGATCAGTTTTTTGTCCTGTCGAAGGGTGGCAGGACTGAGGTGCTCGCTCAGACCTTTGCATGTTCCGCTTCGCTATCCGACCAATCGCATGCACGCGTGCTGATCAGCATCTGCGGCCTCAAGGCGCGCGTCATGCTGGCGAAACTTTCGTCGATTGATTTGCATCCCGATGCGTTTCCGGTTGGCGCTGCTGCCGCGACCTCGATGGATCACACCAGCGTCACGCTCTGGCGTGGTGGTGACAAGGCGGATGGGCAGGCGGTGTTCAACCTCCTGGTGTTTGCGACGTTTGCCGAAAGTCTGTGGCACACGATGTTGGATTCGGCTGCGGAGTATGGTGTGGCTATCGGGCATTCCGAGGAGCTTTAGCTCGATAGTTTCAAATGTTGGCGCCGCCCCTCATTGCCCTGCCGGGCATTTCTCCCCGTATAGTGACGTGGAGAAAGAAGCTGGTCGCAGCCTCGGCGCTCGTCCTGCAACGCTGGCGATTGGCGAAACCGGCGACGACAGCTTCGCCCGTTTACGGGGAGAAGATGGCGGCAGCCAGATGAGGGGCGGCGCTGGCGTTCGGAAGATGGGTTTGATTGGAAGGGTCTAACCTGCAGCGACCGCGTCGAGAACGCCACCTCCACCTTGCCAAACCCAACCGCGCTGCTATTCTTGCAGCTAAAGTAATTTTACACACAGGCAAACTTGTTTCTCGAACCGCAAGGCTGAGATGAGCCAGTCGCCCTACCCTTCAGTGACAGCCGGGCCGCCCCGGCCAAGCCTCATCCTGCGGCCCGGCCAGATCGCGCTGCCGCCGGGCATGGAGCGGTATGCGGCCCCCGGTAACGGCGCGGTGCTGATCGATATCGAGGCCGGCGATACATTTGCCATCCGCAATGTCGAGGGCGGCCAGGCCTGCGAGCTTTTGGCCTGGGACAAGTCAGGCGCCACCGACCCCGCCATCTTCGGCGAAAAGTCCAATAGCAATGCCGCCGGGATCAAGGCGCTATTGGCCGAGGGCGACGATAGCCTCGCTTCCGTGCGCCGCGGACTCGAGCGCCGCCAGGTGCAGCTTGACCAGGCCAAGGCGGTGCGCGTCTTCGGCGGCGCCACGCCGGCAGGCACCGAGCAGGCCTTCACCGTCGCGCGCGATGGCGGCTTGCTGATTGCAGCGCCTAGCGGGCCGATGCTGGTCGACGGCCACGACACGGCAACGCCGCTCACCGTCATGGTGCGCCGCGCCACCGTGCGCCTGAAGACAAAGTCGCAGCTGGCCGATCCGCTTGCCGATCCGGTGCTCGATCTGCGCGTCCATTCGGCGACAGCCGAACCCTATTTCGTCAAGGCGGGCGACTACCTGCAGATCATCGATGTCGACGGCCGCCAGTGCACCGATTTCCAGTGCTTCTCGGCGCGCAAGCTGGACAAGGGGCTGGACCATCCGCTCGACGTAACGACCACGCGCACGCTGATGGGGTCGAGCTACCCGATGCCCGGCCTTCACTCGAAATATTACGACCAGGACATGGAGCCGTTGGTCGAGGTTATCCAGGACACATGCGGCCGGCATGACGCGTTCGCGCTGGCGTGTGCCGCCAAATATTACGACGACATCGGCTATCCCGGCCACACCAACTGCTCGGAGAATTTCAACCGCGCGCTGGCCGACAAGGGTGTCACCCCACGTGCCGGCTGGATGGCGATCAACTTCTTCTTCAACACGGCGATCGACGCCCATGGCGTCATGGTGTCGGATGAGCCGTGGTCGCGCGCCGGCGACTATGTCCTGCTCAGGGCGCTCACCGACATCGTCTGCGTCTCCTCCGCCTGTCCCGACGACACGACACCGGCCAATGGCTGGAACCCGACCGACATCCATGTGCGAACCTATTCCGGCCAACACAAATTCTCGCGAGCGATCGCCAGACGCATGACGCCCGATTCGGAACCGAAAATGACCCGCGAGACCGCCTTCCATTCAAGCTTCGCCAAGCACACCCGCAACTTCGTGGAATACCGGGGTTATTGGCTGGCCAATTCCTTCGCCAAGGAAGGCGCCATCGCCGAATACTGGGCCTGCCGGCAGGATGCCGTGATCATGGACCTGTCGCCGTTGCGCAAGTTCGAGGTCACCGGCCCGGATTCCGAGGCGCTGCTGCAATACACGCTGACCCGCGACGTCAAGAAGCTCGGCGTCGGCCAGGTCGTCTATTCCGCCATGTGCTACGAGCATGGCGGCATGATCGACGACGGCACGCTGCTGCGGCTCGGCAAGGACAATTTCCGTTGGGTCGGCGGCGACGACCTGTCCGGCGAATGGCTGCGCGACACCGCGAAAAAGCTTGGCCTCAACGTGCTGGTGCGTTCCTCCACCGATCAGATGCACAATGTCGCTGTCCAAGGGCCGAAGAGCCGTGACATTTTGCGAGAGGTGGTCTGGACCTCGCCGCTGCAACCGTCGATCGACGAACTCGAATGGTTCCGCTTCGCTGTCGCGCGCATCGGCGGCGGCAATGGCATTCCGGTCGTGGTGTCGCGCACCGGTTATACCGGCGAGCTCGGCTACGAAATCTGGTGCCACCCACGCGACGCCGAAAAAGTGTTCGATGCCATCTGGGAGGCCGGCCAGCCGCACGGGCTGAAGCCGATGGGCCTGCAGGCACTCGACATGGTGCGCATCGAAGCCGGGCTGATCTTCGCCGGTTACGAATTCTCCGACCAGACCGACCCGTTCGAGGCGGGCATTGGCTTCACCGTACCGTTGAAGGCCAAGACCGACGATTTCATCGGCCGCGAGGCTCTGATAAGGCGCAAGGAACATCCGCAGCACAAGCTCGTTGGCCTTGACATCGACAGCAATGTCGCCGTCGGCCATGGGGATTGCGTCCATATCGGCCGCGCCCAGATCGGTGTCGTCACCTCGGGCATTCGCTCGCCGGTGCTGAACAAAAACATCGCTCTGGCGAGGCTTGACGTCACCCACGCGGCAATCGGCACAGAGGTGGAGATCGGCAAGCTCGACGGTCATGCCAAGCGGCTGCCGGCGCGCGTCGTGGCCTTCGCCCACTACGATCCGCAAAAGACCAGGCCGCGATCCTGAGGGTTGCACCCCCGGCCCTTCGCAGGCTCAGGGCGTTCGAAGCTCGAAAGCAATTGGCTTTCCGTCCGCTACCGCGGACCGCTTCTCACCCCACAAGGGGAGAAGGACAAAGCGAGCGTTTCGCAACCGTGATGTGCACGACGCCACAAATCACTTGACGTGAAAGCGCGCCGGATCAATCTTCACTGTTAAGAAAAAAATACGACTGAGTGGAAACACTGGAGTCGTGCGGTCATGTACCGGGGAACAAGCTTCGCGAAGCCGAGGCATCACCGGCCGGGAACACAAAATGGGGAATTCAGACAGATGAGCACGATTACCACTGCCCTGGAGCAGCCCGCTGAAGGCAAGCTGCTCCGCAACATCGACTGGCGCGGCGCCTTCTGGGTGGCGAGCGGCGTTCCTGCCCTTGTCCTGTTTTCGATCGGCGGCATTGCCGGAACGACGGGAACGCTGGCCTTCGGGATCTGGATCGCTTCCATGATCATGGGCTTCCTGCAATCCTTCACCTATGCCGAGATCGCCGGCCTGTTCCCGAACAAGTCGGGCGGCGCCTCGATCTACGGCGCCACCGCCTGGCTGCGTTATTCCAAGTTCATCGCGCCGCTGTCGGTGTGGTGCAACTGGTTCGCCTGGTCGCCGGTGCTGTCGCTGGGCTGCTCGATCGCCGCCGCCTATATTCTCAACGCGCTGGCGCCGGTGCCGCTGTTCACCGAGGCGTCGCCGGACGTCGTCGCCTATATCGCGGCGCATGCCGGAACGGTGCCTGCCGACGCCATCGCCGCGGTGACCGCGGCGGCCACGCCGGCGATCCGCAACTGGACGCTGTTCAGCCACACGCTAGGTCCTGTCTCCTTCACCCTCAATGCCACTTTCTTCATCGGCGCGGTGCTGATGCTGATCATCTTCTCGATCCAGCATCGCGGCATTCTCGGCACCGCCAATGTGCAGAAGTATATCGGCCTCCTGGTCATCATCCCGATGCTGATCGTCGGTGTCGTGCCGATCGTCACCGGCCAGATCAACTGGGCGAACTTTTCGCCGCTGGTGCCGCTGGCGGCGGCTTACGCGCCGGAGCCCGGCTCGTGGAACATTGCCGGCTGGACGCTGGTGCTGGGCGGCATGTTCATCGCCGCATGGTCGACCTATGGTTTTGAGACCGCCGTCTGCTACACATCGGAGTTCAAGAACCCGGGCACCGACACGTTCAAGGCGATTTTCTATTCCGGCCTGCTCTGCATGCTTCTGTTCATCCTGGTGCCCTTCACCTTCCAGGGCGTGCTGGGCCTCAACGGCATGCTGGCGACGCCGATCGTCGACGGCTCGGGTGTCGCCGATGCACTGGCCGGCATGGTCGGGGGTGGCGCATTGATCCACAGCCTCTTGGTGATGCTGATGATCCTGGCGCTGGTGCTGTGCATCATGACGGCAATGGCCGGCTCGTCGCGCACGCTCTACCAGGGCTCGGTCGATGGCTGGCTGCCGCGCTATCTCAGCCACGTCAACGAGCATGGCGCGCCGACGCGCGCCATGTGGACCGATCTCGTCTTCAACCTGATCGTGCTGGCCATCGCCTCGGCCGACGCGACGAGCTTCTTCTTCATCCTCGCCGTGTCGAACTGCGGCTACATCATCTTCAACTTCCTCAACCTCAATGCCGGCTGGATCCACCGCATCGACAACGGCCACATCAACCGGCCTTGGAAGGCGCCGAGCTGGCTGCTCGGCCTCGGCGCCATCTTCGCCTATGTAAACGCCATCTTCATGGGCGCCGGCGCCAAGGTGTGGAACCCGATGGCGCTCTGGGCCGGCCTGATCACAGCCGCCTTGATCATCCCGGTGTTCTGCTACCGGCACTACGTCCAAGACAAGGGCAAGTTCCCCGACCACATGCTGGCCGACCTCGGCATGGCGGGCGCAGACCTCTCGGTCAAAAAGGCAGGCATGCTGCCCTACCTGACGCTGGTCGCCGGCGTGGTGGTGATGCTGCTCGCCAACTGGTACTTCGTCATCTGAAAGTGATGGCTTGAAAAGAATGGGCGCGCTTCGGCGCGCCTGTTTCTTTTTATGGCAGGACGTCAGCCGGCCTTGCGAATGGCCCCTTCGGAGCCTTCGAAGAACCGGTTCGGCGGCCGCTTCAGGCCGAGATTCTCGCGCAAGGTGGTGCCCTCATACTCGCGCCGGAAGAGCTTTCGCCGCTGCAGCTCGGGCACCACCTTCTCGGCGAAGTCGTCGAGCCCGGCTGGCAGATAGGGGAACATGACGTTGAAGCCGTCTGACCCTTCGGCAAACAGCCATTCCTCCATCGAATCGGCGATGGTTTTCGGCGTGCCGACGAAAGCAAGGCCGGAATAGCCGCCGAGCCGCTGCGCCAGCTGGCGGACGGTCAAAGTCTCTCGGCGCGCCAGCTCGATGACGCGCTCACGGCCGCTCTTGGAGGCATTGGTCTCGGGGATTTCGGGCAAGGGCGCGTCGGGATCGAAGCCGGATGCGTCGTGCCCCAGCGCGATCGACAGCGAGGCAATGCCGCTCTCGTAATAGACCAGGCTGTCGAGCTTGGCGCGTTTGGCCTGTGCTTCCTCGACGCTGTCGCCGACGATGACGAAGGCGCCGGGCAGGATCTTGATGTCGTCGCGCGAACGGCCGAGCTTCTCGGCCCGGCTTTTGACATCGGCAAAGAAGCGCTGCCCGGACGCCAGATCGGAATGGGCGGCGAAGATCACCTCCGCCGTTTCGGCTGCCAGCTGCCGCCCGGCCTCAGATGCGCCGGCCTGGACGATGACCGGCCAGCCCTGCACCGGCCGCGCAATGTTGAGCGGGCCGCGCACCGAGAGATGCTCGCCCTTATGGTCGAGCACATGCAGCTTCGCGGGATCGAAATAGAGCCCGCTCTCGGCGTCGCGGATGAAGGCGTCGTCGGCAAAGCTGTCCCAGAGGCCGGTCACCACATCGTAGAATTCCCGCGCATTGTGATAGCGCTCGTCGTGCTCGACATGCTCGTCGAGGCCGAAGTTCAGCGCGGCGTCGGGATTGGATGTGGTGACGATGTTCCAGCCGGCGCGGCCGCCGCTGATATGGTCGAGCGAGGCGAAGCGACGGGCAATGTGATAGGGCGCGTCGAAGGTCGTCGATGCGGTGGCGACAAGGCCGATATGATCAGTGACGGCGGCGAGCGCCGACAGCAGCGTGAACGGCTCGAACGAGGTCACCGTGTGGCTGCGCCGTAGCGCCTCGATCGGCATGTTGAGAACGGCCAGATGGTCGGCCATGAAGAAGGCGTCGAACTTCGCCGCCTCAAGCGTCTGCGCAAAGCGCTTCAGATGGGCGAAGTTGAAGTTGGCATCGGGATATGAGCCGGGATAGCGCCAGGCCCCGGTGTGAAGACTGACCGGACGCATGAAGGCGCCGAGCCGCAATTGCTTATTGTCTACCATGGGATGATCACCTGATGCGAACGAGGGTTGCCGCTCCGATATGTAAGCAGGATCGGACGGCTTTGCCGTCCTGGGAAGGAATTCTGTTTTGCAAAACCGGCGCCGCGAAGCATTTTCATACAGGTGGCCGTTCAACCTATTTTGATGAACCCGCCTGGTGTTGAGATACTTGCCTGGGTGCTCGGTGCCACCGGCAAGGAGAAAGCCAGAACGCCGCACGTCAAGCGTACGGCGTTCCAGCATTTTCCAAGGAAGATCCTGTGCCCCAGCAGCGCCTACTCGGCGGCCAGCGCCAGTGGCGGCCTGTCATTGTCCTGCACGGCCTCATCAGCCGGCTTCCTGCCTTTCTTCGGCTCGCGGCCGAAGAACAGCGCGTAGCCTGCCGGCAGCACCAGGATGGTGAGTACGGTGGCGACGAGGATGCCGCCCATCATGGCGTAGGCGAGCGGTCCCCAGAACACCGCACGCGAGATCGGGATCAGCGCCAGCACCGCCGTCATCGCCGTCAGCACGATCGGCCGGAAACGGCGCACGGCCGAGCCGATGATGGCCTCCGATCGGTCCATCCCCCTGGCGATGTCCTGATCGATCTGGTCGACCAGGATGATCGAGTTGCGCATGATGATTCCGAGCAGCGCGATGACACCAAGGATGGCGACGAAGCCGAACGGCGCGCCGCTGATCAACAGAGCCGCCGCCGCACCGATGATGCCGAGCGGACCGGTGGCCAGCACGAGCATCGCCTTGCCGAAATGCTGCAGCTGGATCATCAGGAGCACGACGATGACGGCCAGCATGATCGGCGCCTTGGCGGCAATCGAGGCCTGGCTTTCGGCGGAATCTTCCGCACCGCCCTGGATCTCGATCTTGTAGCCGGGCGCCAGGCCGGCGCGCATGCCCTGCATGTCATTGTAGAGCTTGGTGACGACGTCGTTCGACTGCACGCCATCCGGCAGCGTGGCGCGCACCGAGATGGTCGGCAGGCGGTCGCGCCGCCATTCGACGCCCTGCTCGAGCACCGGCACCACCTTGGCCACCTGCGACAGCGGCACGAAGCCGCCGAAATCGGTCGGGATATAGACCGAGTCGACCGAGGACAGCAGGCTGCGGCTGGCGTCCGGTTCGCGGGCGACGATGGAAACCGTCTCCTCGCCATCACGGAAGTCATCGAGCGGCGCGCCGGACATCGCTGCCTGCAGCATCTGGCGGATGCGCTGCGAGGTGACGCCAAGCGCACGGGCGCGGTCCTGGTCGATGACCAGCTTCATCGCCGGTACCGGCTCCAGCCAGTCGTCATGGACGGCGCCGAGGAGCGGATTTTCGGCGAATTTCGCCTTCACCTGGTCAGCTATGCGGCGCACCTCCTGGCGGTCCGGACCCATGATGCGCATCTGCACCGGCCAGCCGGTCGGCGGGCCGAGGAACAGACGGTCGACCTTGGAGCGGATCGAAGGGAAATCCTGCGCCAGGACTGAGCGCAGCTTGAGGATCAGCCGCTCACGTGCCGGCTCGTCATTGGCCATCACCAGAAGCTGCGCATAGTTCGGATTGCGCAATTGCTGGTCGAGCGGCAGGAAGAAGCGCGGCGCGCCTTCGCCGATATAGGTGGCGATGAAGCGCTTGTCCTTGTCGTCCATCATCCGGGCTTCCAGCGCTTTGGCCTGCGTCTCGACCTCCTTGATCGAGGTTCCCTCAGGCAACCAGAGATCGACGAGGATTTCCGGCCGCGAGGATTGCGGGAAGAAGTTTTGTGGGATGAACTGGAACGCCCACAGGCTGGTGGCGAAGGTGACCAGCGTCATCACCAGAACGATGATGCGGTGGCGCACCGCCCAGCCGACCGTGGCGCGCAGCCGCCGGTAGAAGCCGGTGTCGAAGGCGTCATGATGGTTGCCGGCGTGTTTGCGCTGCTTGAGGATCATGTAGCCCAGCCACGGCGTGAAATAGACGGCGACGAACCACGACACGACCAGCGCGATGCCGACCACATAGAACAGCGTGCGCACATATTCGCCTGCGGTCGAGGCGGCGAAGCCGACCGGGATGAAGCCGGCTATGGTGATCAGCGTGCCGCTCAGCATCGGGAAGGCGGTCGAGGAATAGGCGAAGCTCGCCGCCTCGATCTTGACCAGCCCCTCCTCCAGCTTGCGCTCCATCATCTCGACGACGATCATGGCGTCGTCGACCAACAGCCCGAGCGCGATGATCAGGGCGCCGAGCGAAATGCGCTGCAGATCGATGCCGAGCTCGTACATGATGGCGAAGGTGGCGGCCAGCACCAGCGGAATGGCAATGGCGATGACCAGGCCGGAACGCCAGCCGATCGACAGCAGCGAGACAGCAAGCACGATCAGCAGCGCCTCGCCGAGCGCCTCCATGAACTCGTTGACGGCGTCCTTGACAACCTCGGGCTGGTTGGAGATCTGGTCAACCGCAACGCCGTAGGGCAGCGCTTCCTCAAAGCGCTTGTAGGTCGCCTCGACATCCGTGCCGACGTCCCTGACGTTAAAACCCTTGGCCATGACGACGCCGACCTGGACGCTTTCGTGGCCGTTGAAGCGGTACTTGCGCTGATAGGGATCTTCGAGACCGGAACTCACGGTGGCGATGTCGCCAAGACGTGTCACCTGACCACCGGCGCGCAGGCGCAATTCCCTGATGTCGGCAGCCCTGGTGACATCGCCCTCGACCGAGATGCGCACCGAGCGCAGGCCGGTGTCGACGGAGCCCGCCGGATCGACATTGTTCTGGCCCTTGATGGCGTTCTGCAGGTCGGTCAGCGTCAGGCCGCGTTCGGCCAGGGCCTTGGACGAGACGTCGATATAAAGCTTCTCCGGCTGGTCGCCGATGATGACGGCCTTCTCGACGCCCGGCGTCGTCAGCAGCATGTCGCGAGCCTGGGTGGCGAATTTCTTCAGCTCCGGATAGCTGTAGCCGTCGCCGCCGATCGAGTGCAGGGTGATGAAGGTGTCGCCGAACTCGTCGTTGAAATAGGGCCCGAGCAGGCCTTGCGGCAGGTCGCCGGAGATGTCGCCAACCTTCTTGCGCACCTGGTAGAAGGCGTCCTTCACCTCCTCTGCATTGGTGTCGCCCTTGATCTGGACGGTGATGATGGCGCTGCCGGCGCGGGTGTAGGAACGGACGAAGTCGAGGTGCGGCGTTTCCTGCAGCTTGCGCTCGATCTTGTTGACGACCTGGTCTTCCATCTCCTGGATCGAGGAGCCCGGCCAGATCGCCTGGACGACCATGACGCGGAAAGTGAAATCGGGGTCTTCCTTCTGGCCCATGCGCATTAGGCCGAGCGCGCCGGCAATGATGATCAGACCGAACAGGAAGCGCGCGATCGAGGGATGGCCGATGGCCCAGCGCGAAAGATTGAAAGGCTGCTTTTCAGTGCTGTCGGTGGTGGTCATCGGCGTCAGTCCAATTCGTTGATCGTGCGCGCATACGCTTTGCATGCAGCTAGGATATTCCGATGCTGGCTTCCGGGCGGCGAGGCTTTCCGAGCGGAGAGACACTCATCGCGGTGGGACGCGCGGATCGATGCGGGGGAACTTGATCTTGGCGTCTCGACCATCGGGCGCTCGCCGCCCGGAAACCCTGAATTCGCTTGCCCAGCCCTTTCGCCGAAGCGACGATCAAGCCGGCTTCATGCCTGCGGTCAGCGCAGGGCCTTTGCGGCATCGCCTTCCGCAGAGGCGGCCTGGACCGCATCGCCGGTCAGCTTGACCTTGAGATTCTCGGTCATGAACTGGGTGCCGGCGGCAACGACGACATCCCCCGGCTTGAGCCCGTCGGCGACGCTGACGCCGTCGGCGGTGAACTCCGCAACCTTGACCAGGCGCTCGTGCACCGTCTCGCCGGCGCGGTCGACGGTCCAGACAATCTTGCGACCATCCTTTTCCGCAAGCGCGCTGAGCGGGATCGACACCATCTCCTGCTTCTTGGCCACCGAGGCCTCGATGTTGGCGGTCATGCCGAGCAGCACGCGCGGGTCGTCGGGCAGCGAGACGCGGACGGCAAAGGTGCGCGACTGCTGGTCGGCGCTGCCGGCGACTTCACGCACTTTGCCGGAGAGCGCCAGCGCGTCATCGGACCAGAAGCTGGCCTTGACGTCCTTTCCCGGCTTGAAGGCGGCGATGTCCATTTCGGGAACCGCGATCAGCACTTCCTTTTCGCCGTCGACGGCAACGGTCATCACAGGCGTTCCGGCGCCGACCACCTGGCCGACATCGGCCGAGACCGCCGTGACGATGCCGTTCTCGCTCGCCTTGAGATCGGTGTAGACGACCTGGTTCTGCGCCTGGGCAAGGGTAGAGCGGGCGGCATCGCGCGTCGCTACCGCCTGGTTGTAGCTCAGCGTCGCCTGTTCGAGTTGCGACTTGGAGGTGAAGTTCTTGGCAAAAAGCTGTTCGGCGCGCTTGCGGGACAGATCGACCGTCTCGACCTGCCGCTCGGCGGCGTCGAGGCTGGCCTTGGCGCTCTTGACCGACAGCTCATAGTCCGTGGGATCGATACGGGCTAGCACATCGCCTGTCGTCACATGCTGGCCGATGTCGACCAGGCGCTCAGTGACCTTGCCCGAGATGCGAAAGCCGAGGTTCATTTCGGTACGGGCTCGCACCGAGCCGGAATAGGTGAGTTCGCGACTCTTTTCGGCCTGGCCGATCTCGACCACCTTGACCGGACGGATGATGTCCTGGACCTCGGTCTTCTCCTGGCTGCAGGCGGCGAGCCCGAGCGTGGCGACGATCAGGCCGGCGACCGGCAGCTTGCGGATGATGGAACTGGACAAAGACACTTTCGTGCTCCCGACTGGAGATGAACGGTCGACACCGGCGCCCGGCGGGCGGCGGCTGTTACTTCAGAGCCTTGATCGCGTAATCGATGAGATCGTCGGGCATCGCCCGATTGGTCTTGGCAAGGCATTGCGCCACCATTTGGGGGTGACACAGAATGACGGTGGCGGCGCCGAAGCAGCGCGATGCGATGACCGGATCCTGGTCGGCAAACTCGCCGGCCTCGATGCCCTCGCGGATCACCTCGGCAAACAGGTCGTGAATGCTGTCGATATGCTTGTCGATGACGCCCCAGTCGCGCTCGAGCGCGACGATGACCATTTCGTGGACCTTCTGGTCGTCGAGCATGACTTCCAGTGTCATCTTGTACTGCGCATGCACGTAGCGGCGCAGCCGCTCCTCGGCGCTGATCGGCAACCGGGAAATCTCGTAGGCCATGTTGTAGCTGGCGAGGAGCATGCGGCCGCAGACGGCCTGGTGGATTTCGACCTTGGAGGCGAAGAAACGGTAGATGTTGGCCGGCGACATGCCGAGTTCGCGGGCGATGTCGGCGACATTGGTCTTGCCGTAACCATAGTGCCGGAACAGGCGTTCGGCACAGTCGAGAATGCGGGTGACATTCTCCTGGCGGGTGGAGTCGGCCATTATGCTGGCGGCTTCGGACATGGCTCTCTGTCGATTTATGAGTGACGAATTTCAACTTTCGTCAGTCGTAAATCGAAAAGAGGGAAGTGTCAATGCGAATTCGACGTACGCGTATAATTTGGTGACAGAGGGTGACAGAGGGTGTGCGCGAACTCGACCTTGCGCGTGCCGTTGCGCTCTGGAACTAAGATCCCTTCGCCATTTCCCGCAGCTGAAACTTCTGGATCTTCCCCGTCGATGTCTTCGGGATCTCGGCAAAAATCACCGCCTTCGGCACCTTGAAGCGGGCGAGCAGCGCGCGGCAGTGTTCGATGATCTCGGCCTCGCTTGCCACCTTGCCGGGCTTCAGCTCGACATAGGCGACCGGCACCTCGCCCCATTTGTCGTCTGCCTTGGCGACGACGCCGCAGGACGCCACGGACGGGTGTTTGTAGAGGGCTTCCTCGACCTCGATCGATGAAATGTTCTCGCCGCCGGAGATGATGATGTCCTTGGAGCGGTCCTTGAGCTGGATGTAGCCGTCGGGATGCATGACGCCGAGGTCGCCGGAGTGGAACCAGCCGCCGGCAAAGGCCTCTTCGGTCGCCTTCCTGTTCTTCAGATAGCCCTTCATGACGATGTTGCCGCGAAACATGACCTCACCGATCGTCTCGCCGTCGGCCGGCGTCTTCTGCATCGTCCCCGGGTCCATCACGGTCAGGCCTTCGAGTGCGGCATAGCGCACGCCCTGCCTTGCCTTCTTCTGCGCCTTCGATCCCTTGTCTAGATCGTCCCACGCGTCGTGCCATTCGTTGACGACCGCCGGGCCATAGGTCTCGGTCAGCCCGTAGAGATGGGTGACGGCAAAGCCGGCATCGGCCATGCCCGACAGCACCGCTTCCGGCGGAGGTGCTGCCGCCGTATTGAAGGTCACCGTCTGGGAGAACGTCCGCTTGTCTTCGTCCCTGGCGTTGATCAGCACCGACATGACGACCGGCGCACCGCACAGATGCGTCACGCCGTGGTCGGCGATGGCATCATAGATCGGCTTCGGCCGCACCCAGCGCAGGCAGACATGGGTGCCGGCCTGGACGGCCATTGTCCATGGGAAGCACCAACCATTGCAGTGGAACATCGGCAGCGTCCACAGATAGACGGCGTGCTTGGCCATGCCGGCATGGATGGTGTTGGTGTAAGCCATCAGGGCAGCGCCGCGATGGTGGTAGACGACGCCCTTCGGATTGCCTGTCGTGCCGGAGGTGTAGTTGAGCGAGATGGCGTCCCATTCGTCGTCGGGCATCGACCAGGCGTAGCCCTGGTCACCGCCGGCGACGAACGCCTCATAGTCGATCGCGCCGATGCGCTCGCCCTTGGGATAGGGTGCATCGGCGGCATAGTCGGGATCGTCATAGTCGATGACCAGCGGCTTCACCTTGGCCAGTGCCAGTGCCTGTTTGACGACAGCGGAAAATTCGCGGTCGACGATGAGCACCTTGGTCTCGGCATGGTCGAGCTGGAACGCGATGACGGCGGCATCGAGCCTTGTGTTGAGCGAATGCAGCACCGCTTTGGCCATCGGCACGCCGAAATGCGCCTCCAGCATGGGGGGCGTGTTGGACAGCATGACGGTCACCGTATCACCCTTGCCGATGCCGCGCTTCGACAGCGCCGAGGCCAGCTTCAGCGAGCGCCGCCAGAAGGTGCGATAGGTGATGCGCTGGCTGCCATGGATGATGGCGACATGATCGGGATAGGTGCTTGCCGCCCGCTCCAGATAAGTGAGCGGCGTCAGCGGCTGATGGTTGGCGGCGTTCTTGCCGAGATCCTGCTCGTAGGGACTGCCCATCCCGTGCTCCCCGAATTTTCATTGTTGAGAACTTCTAACCACAGGTTCCCGCCACGTCACCATCGGCGATTCCCGACCGGGCACATTTGGCGCAATGATCGTCCAGATTCGATGGGCAAAGAGGTATCGTGTACCCACGCCAGTTTGACTTTTGTCGAGAGCCGTGAATAATGTCAGCCGAGGAGACGGCATGGCGATCCGACCGGCAGAACAGCTTATCCACAAGGCCGCATGGCTCTATTATGCCCATGGTCTGCGCCAGGACCAGGTCGCCAGCCAGCTTAACATTTCCCGCGCCTCGGTCGCCATGTATTTGCGCAAGGCGCGCGAGACCGGCATCGTCAACATCTCGACCTCGACGCAGCTGTTCACCGACGACGTGCTTGCGCGCCAGCTCGAGGACGCGCTCAAGCTTGATGCGGTGTGGATCGCGCCGGAGAATGCCTATGTCGTCGACCCTTCGACGGACGTTGCGGTGCTGGCGGCGGGCGTCTTTCTCGAACTGGTCAAGAAGGGCGACCGGATCGGCGTCGCCTGGGGCCGCACCGTCTACACTATCGCCGACGTCATGTCCTATGCCGACCTGCAGGACGTCACCGTTGTGCAGCTCTGCGGCAATCTCGGCGCGCCCTACTCCTACCGTCCCGACCAGTGCACGATGGAGATCGCCCGGCGGCTCAACGCCAAGGGCCTCAATTTCTACGCGCCGCTGGTGCTGACGACGGAATTGCTGGCGCATGGGCTGCGCGCCGAACCGGTGATCCGCGAACAACTGGCCGATATTGCCAACTGCGATCTGGCGCTCTATTCGGTCGGCACGGTCGATGGCGACAGCCATGTCGTCAAATGCGGCGCGCTCAGCCCCGGCGAGATGGGGCTGTTGCGAGAAGCGGGCGCCGCCGGAGTCGTTGCCGGCCAGATCATCGATGCCACCGGCAAGGCGCTCGACTGCAGCTACAACCGCCGCGTCATCTCGGCCTCGCTGTCGTCACTGCGCCAGATCGAAAAGCGGCTGATGGTGGTCCAGGAAGACAGCAAGTTCGAACCGCTGCTCGCAGCACTCGCCGGCGGACTCTGCACGCATCTGGTCGTCGGCGCCGGCATGGCGCGGCGGCTGCTCGAATATGCCGGAGCCAGCGCGGGGGCAAAAAAGGCTTCCTGACAAACGAAATCCTTGCAGCGGCGCATTGTCATCAAGGCGTCGCGGCACTCCTGTTCACAGCAACATCAAAGACAGCAAAGCGGACATAGCGACATGAAGAACCTTTGGAATGACGACGACGCGGAAAGACTGGTGGGCGATTATGCGAAAAAGGGCGTGGCCCGCGACCTCGCGTTGCGCGTCTACACCACCCGGCTGCTCGGCGGCGAGCCGCGGCTGGTGCTGCATGGCGGCGGCAACACTTCCTGCAAGACCAAGGCCATAGACCTCGTCGGCGACGAATGGGACGTGCTGTGCGTCAAGGGCAGCGGCTGGGACATGGGTGTGATCGAGCCGCAAGGCCTGCCGGCGGTCAAGCTCGGCGCGCTGCTGAAGGCGCGTGCGCTGGCCAGCCTCGCCGACGAGGACATGGTGGCGCTGCAGCGGGCGAACCTCATCGACCCCGCCTCCCCCAATCCATCGGTCGAGACGCTGCTGCACGCCTTCCTGCCGCATAAATTCGTCGACCACACGCATTCGACCGCGATCCTCGCCATCGTCGACCAGCCGGACAGCAAGCCGCTGATCAAGACCGTGTTCGGCGACAAGATGGGGTACGTGCCCTACATCAAGCCGGGCTTCGACCTCGCCAAGGTGGCCGCCGATGTCTACGACGCCGACCCCAGCGTCGAAGGCCTGATCCTCGACAAGCATGGCATCTTCACCTTCGGCGACGATGCGAAGCAGGCCTATGACCGCATGATCCATTATGTGAACGTGGCCGAAGACTATGTGGCGAAGAACGGCAAGCCGAAGACAGCGAAAGCCGCACTGCCGGCCAAGCTCGCAACGCCGGCAGCGATCGCGCCGATGCTGCGTGGCGCGGTCGCGGTGGCGCGTGGCGAAGGCCGCTTCGACCGCATGATCAGCGATTTCCGCACTTCGGACGCCATCGTCGATTTCATCAACTCGGCCGGCATTGCAGACTATGCCGGACGCGGCGTGTCGACGCCCGATCTGTCGATCCGCATCAAGACCGGACCGATGGCGGTTCCGGCGCCAGACGCCGACAAGGCCGGCGACTACAAGGCCGTCATCAAGAGCCATGTCGACGCCTTCGCCAACGACTACCGCGCCTATTTCGAAACCAATGACGCGCTGGACGACGTCGAGCGCACCATGCTCGACCCGATGCCGCGGCTGACGCTGGTGCCGGGCCTCGGCATGTTCGGCCATGGCCGCACGCTGAAGGATGCGAAGATCGCATCTGACGTCGGCGAGATGTGGATCGAGGCGGTGCGCGGCGCCGAGGCCGTCGGCAGTTTCCATCCTCTATCGAAGGCCGATCTCTTCCCGCTGGAGTACTGGTCGCTTGAGCAGGCCAAGCTCGCCTCCAACAAGCCGAAGCCGCTGACCGGCCAGGTGGTGCTGATCACCGGCGGCGCCGGCGCGATCGGTGCAGCGACGGCAAAACTGTTCGCCGCCAATGGCGCGCATGCCGTCGTCGTCGATCTCGATGCGGTCAGGGCGGCCGAGGCGGCAAAGGCAGCCGGCAACAATTCGATCGGCGTCGGCGCCGACATCACCAGCCCGGCCGAGATGCGCGCCGCCTTCGACAAAGCTGTCGCTGTCTATGGCGGCGTCGACATTCTGGTCTCCAACGCCGGTGCCGCCTGGGAAGGCCGCATCGGCGAGCTCGACGATGCCCTGCTGCGCAAGAGTTTCGAGCTCAACTTCTTCGCCCACCAGTCGGCGGCGCAGAACGCGGTGCGCATCATGCTGGAACAGGGCACCGGCGGTGTGTTGTTGTTCAACACCTCCAAGCAGGCGGTCAACCCGGGTCCGAAATTCGGCGCCTATGGTGTGCCGAAGGCGGCGACGCTATTCCTGTCCCGGCAATATGCGCTCGACTACGGCGCGCACGGCATCCGGTCGAACGCCGTCAATGCCGACCGCATCCGCTCCGGCCTGTTGACCGACGCGATGATCGCCAGCCGCTCCGGCGCGCGCGGCGTGTCGGAGAAGGAATACATGTCCGGCAACCTGCTCGGGCAGGAAGTGACCGCAGACGACGTGGCGCAGGCCTTCCTGCACCACGCGCTAGCCGAGCGCACCACCGCCGATGTCACCACGGTCGACGGCGGCAATATCGCGGCGGCGCTGCGTTAGACATAGACCTGGAGCGGTTCATCGTTTTACCAAAACGGCGAACCGCTCTCCCACCTGAAGGACTCCAGGCGGAGAACTGCTTTTTCAGGTCGTGCTGAAAAACTGCTCGAACTGGTCAAAATCCACTCCAATCCTTGGCCTATTGCTCGACCACTTTAGGGCGCGCCTTGTGTTTCGCATGCGAGCTCCGACCCTGATCCTTGGTGGAGTTGTCGATGGCTGCGAAGAGACTTCGTGTCGGCGTGCTGTTCGGCGGGCGCTCCGCCGAGCATGAGGTTTCGCTGCTTTCGGCAACCATGTCATGCGTACTCTGGATCGGCGAAATACGACTCCGTTCCCACCTTCGTCACCCGCGAAGGCCAATGGCTGCTGAGCGATTTCAAGGACGGCGCGCTGGCGACACCGTCTGATGGGACGCAGCTTTGCCTGCCGCCGGGCGGGCATGGCGGATGCTGGCGATCCCGCCAAGGGCGCCGCATGGCCTGCCTGCCATCGAATATGGTGTTCCGGTGCTGCACGCCTGCATGGCGAGGACGGCGCGGTGGCTGGTGCGCGTCGGGCGGTCATGATGCAGGGGCAGATTCCTAACAGATATTGTTAGATCTTGTTGGACGCATTATAATGTGGGTATGAAAAACGAACCTATGCGCACCCTCACTATATCCCTTACCGCGCAGCAGATAGCTCGCCTGCAAAGCGCTATCGAAGGTGGCGGTTATGCTTCCAACAGCGAGATTGTCCGCGACGCCCTGCGCTTATGGGAGCAGCGCGAGGAATTGCGCACGCTCGAACTCCAGCACTTGAAGCGGGCCTATGCCGACGGGATGGCCAGCGGCGAGCCAGTGGCTGTCGACCACACCGAGTTCATTCGCAGCCTGAAGGCAGAACGCCGCGCCCGTGGCTAGCCATCGGCTCACACCGCGCGCTTCGCAGGATTTGCGAGACATCTGGTACACCATCGCCGCCGACGATGAAAAGGCAGCAGACAGACTGTTGATGCGCATTTTCGAAAGACTGGAGCTGGCGGCGCAGCACCCCAAGATGGGCAGCGCACGGCCCGAGTTAAGCGCAACGGCCCGCGTGCTCGTCGAAGGCAGCTATATCGTCCTCAACGAGCCGCAGCCCGATGGTGTTATCGCTGTGGCGATTGTCCACGGGATGCGCGATCCAGACCATTGGTTGTAGGCCGGCAGGCTTACCATCAATATGAAAAGAGCGGCCCATAGCCGCCCTTCGCATCTATCAGACGACCAATCCCTACTTCGCGTTCGGGTTCGGCATCCAGGCCGGCATGGCGACATCGGCATGGGCGAATTGCGGCAGCTTGGCCGACAAGTCCTCCATGTTCTTGATGTCCTTGTCGATCAGGTCCTTCTGGGTGATCAGCGTCGGCGGCACGATGACGTTGTGGCCGGGATCTTCACCGGCGAGCAACTGCGCCAGCGCACGCACCGAGACCTGGCCGACGACGGCCGGGTTGGTGGCGGCGGTCGCTGCCCAGGCACTGTCGGTTTCGCGCATCGCCGCGATATCGGAGGTCGAGATGTCGGCCGAGTAGATCTTGATCTTCTTGTTCAGCCCCGCTTCGTCGACGGCGATCTTCACACCCTTGGCGAACTCGTCATAGGGCGCGAACATCACATTGATGTCGGGATGCGCCTGCAGCACCGAGCGCGCCTGGTTGGCGACCGAGTTGGCGATCGGGTTGTCGAGCGTGCCGAACATCGCGACTTCCTTGATGCCGGCATGTTTCTTCTTCACGTCGACCCAGGTCTCGTTGCGGCGGTCGAGCGGCGCGATGCCAGCGACATAGACATAGCCGGCGTTCCAGCTCTCGCCATTGTCCTTGACCGCCTGCTCGAGCGCCAGGCGCGCCAGGTCCTTGTCGGACTGTTCGATCTGCGGGATCTTGGGGTTTTCGACATTGACGTCGAAGGCGACGACCTTGATGCCGGCATCAACCGCGCGCTGGGCGGCGTCCTTCATCGATTCCGTCAGGCCGTGCTGGATGATGATGCCCTGCACGCCGAGTGCGATGGCCTGGTCGACCATGTCGGATTGGAGGGCGGCATCCTGGCGGCTGTCGAGCACGCGCAGGTCGATGCCGAGCGCCTTGGACTGGGACTCGACGCCCGAGAGATAGGCCTGGAAGAAATCGCCGGTCGAGAGATAACGCACCAGCGCGATCTTGACGCCAGGCTTGTCGAACGGCGCCGGCTTGTCGGCGGCAAAGGCCGGGACCTGCATCAGCATTGTTGCGCCGGCCAATCCGAGCGCGACCTTCCCCAAAAGTCGTCTTGTGATGTTCACGTTCTTTCCTCCGTTTGTTGAACCCAAAACTGTCCCGGCAGCCATTCTATCTCCTGCCCCGGCCGGAAAGGGCGAAGGTAAAGACAAGGGCGACGACGAGAACCACGCCCTTGACGAAATCCTGCGTGTAGTAAGGCGCGTTCATCATCGTCAGGCCTTGCAGCAGGATGCCGACGAACAGCGCGCCGATGGCGGTGCCGAAGGCGTTCGGCTTGGCGGCGCCGAGCACCGCGTAGCCGATCAGCGCCGCGGCAACCGCATCGAGCAGCAGATTATTACCCGACGCGATGTCACCGCGTCCAAGCCGTGCGGCCAGCAAAATCCCGCCGATCGAGGCAAAAACTCCTGAAATGACGTAGGCCCAGATCTTGTATGCCTTGACAGGCGCGCCGGCGAGTTCGGCGGCCCGTTCATTGCTGCCCACGGCATACATCATGCGGCCGAAGCGTGTGTATTCGAGGAAGAACCAGATCAGCACGGCGAGCACGATCAGCACGATCACCGAGACCGGAATGAGGTTCGGGATGAAGAAGTCGAAGCGGTGGCGGCCGAGCGCCAGGAAGGCGTCGGAGAATTTGCCGTTGGCGACCGAGCCGTCCGGCATTGTCATACCGGTGGCGATGGAGCGTCCTTCAGTCGGGATGCGCTGGAGGCCGACGAGCAGGAACATCATGCCGAGCGTCGCCAGCAGATCGGGCACGCGCATATAGACGATCAGCCAGCCATTGATGAGGCCGACAAGGGCGCCGATGAGCAGGCAGATGAGGACAGCGACGACAACGTTCTGCTCCAGCACCACCATGACATAGGCAGCCGCCATCATGGCCGATGTGGCAACCGAGCCGATCGAGAGATCGAAGCCGCCGACAACCAGTGTGGCGGTGACGCCCAGCGCCAGCACGCCGGTGATGGCGACCGACTGGAAAATGAAGACGGCACTTTGCGGCGAGACGAACCCGTCGGCGGCGATGGCGAAATACGCGATCAGCCCGAACAGAAGCACGATGAACCCGTAGCGGATAGCGTAATCGCGCAGCGTCATTCAGCGCCCGCCGTCAATACCCAACTCAAACCCGTGCACTCCATTCCAACCCTCAGTTCTTCAATCATCGTGGCTCAGGCCGCACTGTGCAACGGCCCGCCCGCGACTTCGGCCAGCAGACGGTCGAGATCGACATCGGCGTTGCGGTGTTCGCCGACGATGGTCTGCTCGGACATCACCAATATGCGATCGGCCGTCTCCAGTGCCTCGTCGAGTTCGGTGACGAACAGCAGCGTGGCGCGGCCATTGGCGCTGGCCCTCAGCTTGGCGGCGATGTCGCGCCTGGCGGAGATATCGACGCCCTGGAACGGTTCGTCGAGAATGAACAATCGGGCGTCCTGCGCCATCCAGCGGGCCACCATCACCTTCTGCTGGTTGCCGCCCGACAGAGTGGTCATCTCGTCCTTCTCCGAGCGGCAGACGATGCCGAGATCCTCGATCTGCCGGCGGGCAATAGTGCGTTCAAGGCCGCGTTTGAGAACTGAAAAGCGCGACATGCGCTTGTGGAAGGGCAGGCTGATGTTTTCCTGGATGTTGAAGCCGCCGACGACGCCGTTTTCGCCACGGTCCTTGGCGACCAGAAACACGCCGGCGGCGATGGCTTCGCCGGTCGACGCGGGCGCATAGGGCTTGCCATATAAAGTCATCGTGCCGGACAGCGGTTTGCGCAAGCCGAACAGCGTCTCGGCGAGCGCGGTCTTGCCGACGCCAACGAGGCCGGTGATGGCAACGACCTCGCCGTCGCCGAGCGTCAGCGAGAATGGCCGGGCACCAGGGGCGATGCGCAAGGCATCGACGGTCAGGATCGGCTTGGCAGAACTCCTGGCTTCGATGCGGTCAAGATGGATCTTGCGGCCGAGCATGGCGTTAACGGCGCCCTCATAGTCGAGAGGCTTGCTATCGAAGACGCCTGAGATGACGCCATCGCGCATCGAGACGATGCGGTCGGCCAGCCGCCTGATATCCGACATGCGATGCGAGATGTAGAGGATGGCGACGCCCTGCTCGCGCAAGCGGTCGAGCAGCGCAAACAACCGGTCGGCCTCGGCGCTGGACAGCGACGAGGTCGGCTCGTCGAGGATCAGCACTTTCGGCTGGTGCGCCATGGCGCGCGCGATGGCCACCATCTGGCGATCGGCCAGCGACAGGTCGCTGATGCGGGCCTTGAGGTCGATGGCGAGCCCCATGCGGTCGGCCACCGCTTTGGCGTCGCGGCGCACCCGGCCGGGGTTGAACAGCAGCGGCGCGCCCTTGCCGGTCAACCGGTCGAGCGTCAGATTGGTGGCGACATCGAGATCGGCGACGACGCCGTCATTGATGTTTTGGTGCACGGTAACGACACCGGCGCGGATCGCCTCTGCCGGCGTGTTCGGCGCGAAATCATGACCGGCCAGGTGCATGGTGCCGCCGGCATGGTCATAGACGCCGCTGATAATTTTCACGAGGGTGGACTTGCCGGCGCCATTGGCGCCCATCAGCACGGTGATCTCACCGGCATGCAATTCGAGCGAGACGCCGCCAAGCACCTCGATATGGCCAAAGGATTTCCTCAGGCCGCCCACGCGGAACACGGCATCATTGCCCATTCGTTCCTCCCTGACGATGACGCTATGGGCTGCGTCATCAATTGTCAACTCGATTGACAATTGCCAGTCAGCTTCCTAGCTTGGCCTCACCGCCATCGCTCCACTATGATTGGAGCGAGCAAGCGGGAGGGTGAGGAATGACTGCGAAATTGCCGTTCGAAGCACTGTCGGTGGAGACGCTTGCAACGCGCCTTGGCACGAACGATGCGCTGTGCGCAAAAATCGGCCTCGATACCGGTGCCTGGAAGGTGCGCGAGGTCGGCGACGGCAATCTCAACCTCGTCTTCATCGTCGAGGGCGTGTCGGGTGCGGCCGTGGTCAAGCAGGCCCTGCCCTATGTTCGCCTCGTCGGCGACAGCTGGCCATTGCCGCTCAAACGCTCCTTCTTCGAGTATCACGCGCTGACGCGGCAAGAGGCGCGCGCGCCGGGCTCGGTGCCGGCGATCCTCCATTTCGACGAAGCCCAGGCGCTGATCATCATGGAATATCTGGCGCCGCCGCACATCATCCTGCGCCGTGCCCTGATCGACGGCCGCGAGTTGCCAAATATCGCCCGCGACATCGGCCTGTTCATGGCCCGCACTTTGTTCCGCGGCTCTGATCTCTCTATGCCCACCAAGGACCGCAAGGCCGACCTGGCGCTGTTTGCCGACAATGTCGAGCTCTGCGGCATCACGGAAGACCTGGTGTTTTCCGATCCCTATTTCGACGCCAAGCTGAACCGGCACACCTCGCCGCAGCTCGACGGCCTAGTCGCCGAGCTGCGCGCCGACCGCGACCTCAAGGTCGAGGCGCAGCGGCTGAAGCATATCTTCGCCGCCAACGCCGAGACGCTGCTGCATGGCGACCTGCATTCGGGCTCGATCATGGTCACCGACACCGAGACGCGGATGATCGATCCGGAATTCGCCTTCTACGGTCCGATGGCCTTCGACGTCGGCATGCTGCTCGCCAATTTCTGGATGTCCTACTTCTCGCAGCGCGGCCATGAACACAAGGGCAAGCGTGACGCCATGCGTGCCTATCTGCTCGGGGTGACCAATGACACCTGGACGGTGTTCCGCGCCGAGTTCTCGCATCTATGGCGCACCGAGCGCACCGGCATGCTTTACCAGAAGAGCCTGTTCGAGGATCAGGGCGACATTCTCGCCTCGGAGCAGGCGCTCGACCATGTGCTGCACCAGATCTGGACCGACCTCTTGGGCTTTGCCGGCATCGAGGTGCACCGGCGCATCCTCGGCCTCGCCCACAATGCCGATTTCGAGACCATTGAAGACGAGGATCTGCGAGCCTCCTGCGAGGCCAAGGCGCTGAAATTCGGCCGTCACATCGCCGTCAACCGGCGCCAGATTCACGGCATGGACGAGGTCAATAATCTGGCCGCTTCGATCGAACGGGAGAGCAGGATTTGAACGTCGGCGAGCGCCACTACCGCACCATCTGGCTGAGCGACGACCAGCGTTCGGTCGAGATCATCGACCAGCGCTGGCTGCCGCACGAGTTCCGGGTCGAGACGATCGGGAGCGTTGCCGGCATCGCCACCGCGATCCGTGACATGTGGGTTCGTGGCGCGCCGCTGATTGGCGTCACCGCGGCCTACGGCGTGGCCATCCAGATGGCGGACGATCCGTCTGACGAAGCGCTCGACGCGGTCTGGGAGACGCTGCACAAGACGCGGCCGACTGCGATCAATCTACGCTGGGCGCTGGACGAGATGCGGCGGTTCCTCAGGCCGATCGTATTGGGACAGCGCGCGGAGGCGGCCTATAAGCGCGCTGCCAAAATCGCCGACGAGGATGTTGATCTCAATCGCGCCATCGGCGAGAACGGGCTTGCCATCATCAAGGAGATCGCGGCACGCAAGAAGCCGGGCGAGCCGGTCAACATCCTCACCCACTGCAACGCCGGTTGGCTGGCGACGGTCGATTACGGCACCGCCACGTCGCCGATCTATCTCGCCGTCGAGGCCGGCATTCCGGTCCATGTCTATGTCGACGAGACGCGCCCGCGCAACCAGGGCGCCCAGCTGACCGCCTGGGAGATGGCCGGCCACGGCGTGCCGCACACGCTGATCGTCGACAATGCCGGCGGCCATCTGATGCAGCGTGGCGCGGTCGACATGGTGATCGTGGGCACCGACCGCACCACGGCCAATGGCGACGTCTGCAACAAGATCGGCACCTATCTCAAGGCGCTCGCCGCCTCCGATAATGAGGTGCCCTTCTACGTCGCTCTGCCCTCGCCGACCATCGACTGGACGGTGGGTGATGGCCTGACCGAAATCCCGATCGAGGAACGCTCCGGTGACGAGGTGTCGCTGGTCTGGGGCAAGACGGCGGACGGCAAGATCGCGCAGGTGCGGGTTTCGCCCGAAGCGACGCCGGCGGCAAATCCGGCATTTGACGTGACGCCGGCACGGCTGGTGACGGGGCTGATCACCGAGCGCGGTGTGGCCAAGGCTTCGCGCGAAGGATTGAAGGCGATGTTCCCCGAACGCGGATAATCTCCCCCTTGAGGGTCCGGGGGAGATGTCGCCAAAGGCGACAGAGGGGGTCGGCGCGTCCTGACGCGAACTCCCAGCACCGACAGATGACGCTAGCGCTCCAGTCGAACCGACCCCCTCTGGCCTGCCGGCCATCTCCCCCTCAATGGGGGAGATTAGCGCCTCACCGGCTGGCTACCGGATTTCAGCCCTGCAACAAGAATTGCGGCCCCGATGGCCGCTGACGGTTGCGGTTCTGGCGAAATCCGGCCAGAAGCATCTAGGCCGGCAACCGGCCGGCCCGCGACGTTGCGCTTGAAACCAGATACGGGAGACTATTGGGTGGCTCGCATAACACTGAGACAATTGCTCGATCACGCCGCCGAGTACGGCTACGGCGTACCCGCTTTCAACATGAACAATATGGAACAGGGCCTCGCCATTATGGAGGCGGCCGAGGAGACCAAGTCGCCGGTCATCCTGCAGGCAAGCCGCGGCGCCCGCGCCTACGCCAATGACGTGGTGCTGGCCAAGCTGATCGACGCGCTGGTCGAAATCCACCCCGACATCCCGGTCTGCATGCATCTCGACCATGGCAACAACGAAGCCACCTGCGTCACCGCCATCCAGTACGGCTTCACCTCGGTGATGATGGACGGCTCGCTGAAAGAGGACGGCAAGACGCCGGCCGACTATGCCTACAATTCCGGCATCACCCGGCGCGTCGTCGACATGGCGCATTGGGGCGGCGTGTCGGTGGAAGGCGAGATCGGTGTGCTCGGTTCGCTTGAGAGCGGCGGCGGCGAGCAGGAAGACGGCCACGGCGTCGAAGGCGCCATCAGCCACGACCAGCTCTTGACCGACCCAGTGCAGGCGGTCGAATTCGTCAAGGACACCCATGTCGATGCGCTGGCTGTCGCCATGGGCACCAGCCACGGCGCCTACAAATTCTCGCGCAAGCCGGACGGCGCGGTGCTGGCGATGAATGTCATCGAGGAAATCCACCGCCGCCTGCCCAACATGCATCTGGTCATGCACGGCTCGTCCTCGGTGCCCGAGGACCTGCAGGAGATCATCAATAGATATGGCGGCCAGATGAAGCCGACCTGGGGCGTGCCGGTGGAAGAGATCCAGCGCGGCATCAAGCACGGCGTGCGCAAGATCAACATCGACACCGACAACCGCATGGCGCTGACCGGCGCCATCCGCAAGGTGCTTACCGAAAACCCGTCGGAGTTCGATCCGCGCAAATATTTGACGCCGGCCATGGCTGCGATGCGCAAGCTGTGCAAGGAGCGCTTCGAGCAGTTCGGCACCGCCGGCAACGCGCAGAAGATCAAGCCGCTGCCGGTAGCCGAGATGGCCAAGCGCTACAAGTCGGGGAGCCTTGATCCGAAGTTTGGGTGAAGTCCCCTGGCGCCTCTTCCTTCTCCCCTTGTGGGGAAGAAAGAAGAGCTATTGACATAAAAAAGGCCGGGCGCGAAAGCGGCCCGGCCAAAAGAAGGTCAAGAACCTTCAGAGGGGAACACCGCTCGGTGGAATGGGAGGAAACCGCCGAACGATAATTCCTATATGCGCGTATTCGCGGCACATGGCGACGAACGGCTTTCTAAAACGACGCGAGATTCGGAAATTTCGTTCTCGTTTTGAAAGATTTCAGCCGGTGAGGCGTCGGTTACCAGAAGATCGGCATAGTGCCGGCGCGCCACGTCGGGATGCGAGCGCAGGCGGCTCTTCAGCACATTGGTGCCGACATTGCGAAACAGCGGGTTGTCGGGATCGCTGGCCGGCCCCCGCGCCTCGGCCGCCAGATCCTCGGGCAGGTCGAGCAGCGGGATCGTGGCGTCGAGCCGGGCGCTGAAGAAGAAGGGCACCGAAATCCGCTCGACACCGGCCGGTGGCGTTACCACGCGGTGGACCGTTGCTCTCAGATACCCGTTGGAGGCCAGCTCGAGCAGTTCGCCGATGTTGACCACCAGCGTGTCGGGCAGCGGATCGACGTCGACCCAGGCACCGTCATATTCGACCTGCAGCCCCTTGCTCTCGTCCTGCAACAGAAGCGTCAGGAAACCGCCATCCTTGTGCGCGCCGACGCCCTGGTTGTCGCCGGTGGCGTCGCGGCCGGGGTAGCGCACGATCTTCATGCGATGGTTGAGCTCGGCCCGGTAGACGGGATCGAAGGCGTCCTCGGCCTGATCGAGCGACAAAGCGAAGGCCCGGAGCAGCCGGATCGCCACCGCCGTCGCCTTGGCCTGCCATGCGAGCAGCGCCGGCTTCAGCTCGGGCAGCGTGGCCGGCCACTGGTTGGGCCCTTGCAGCCGCGTCCAGGCGGGCACGCCGGGGCCTTGTTCGATGGCCGGGCGTTCGACGCCGATGTCGAGCTGTTCGCGCCAGTCGGCCTTGCCTTTGGTCAGCTCGCCGCCGGCGCGCGTATAGCCGCGGAACTGCGAGGACTTCACCATTTCGATCGCCAGTTTGTCGGCTTCCGGCAAGGCAAAGAACCGGCGCGAGGCGTCGAGCACTTTTGCGGTATCCGCAGTCGATATGCCGTGGCCGGTCAAATAGAAGAAGCCGACATCGCGCGCGGCCGTGCGCAGGTCGAAGAGAAACGTTCGCCGCTCGGAAGCGCCCTGTTCGAGACGGCCGAGATCAAGCACGGGTACGATCCTGGGCATGGTCAAGCTCCTTGTTCCGCTGTCACGGTGGCACGCAGGCCGGTCCGATCAAAGCAACGCGCAATCCAATCTCGGCGCCGATAGAGAAAGCCGGCGCTGCGTTTGGCAGCCTGCCGGCAAATAACGTTCGTGGCGCTCATCCGCGCCGGTCCAGCCTGGCGACCAGCCGGTCGCCGACCCACTGGATGCCGCAAACGAGGATGATCAGCACAATGACCACGGCGACCATGACGCTGGTCTCAAAACGCTGGTAGCCGTAGCGGGTGGCGAGGTCGCCAAGCCCGCCGGCACCGATGGCGCCGGCCATGGCCGAGGCGCCGATCAGCGTTACCAGCGTCACCGTGAAACCGGCGATGATGCCGGGCAATGCTTCGGGCACCAGCACCTCGCGGATGATGGTCCAGCGGTTGCCGCCCATGGCGCGCACCGCCTCGATCAGGCCGCGATCGACCTCGCGCAGCGACACTTCGGCGATGCGGGCATAGTAAGGCGTCGCCGCAATCGACAACGGCACGATCGCCGCCCAGGTGCCGATCGAGGTGCCGACGATCAGCCGCGTCACCGGGATCAGCGCCACCAGAAGGATGATGAAAGGCACCGAGCGGAAGCCGTTGATGACGGCGCCGAGCGCGCGGTTCACCCACAGGCTTTCGGCAATGCCGCCGCGCTCGGTGGCAATCAATGCCAGGCCGAGCGGCAGCCCGAAGACGAGCGAGATGAGGCCCGATGCCGCCGTCATCAGGACCGTCTCCCAGATCGAACGCAGCAGAAGTTCAAACAGAACCGGCGACATGGCCAAGCACCTCCACGCGCGCGTCGCGGGCCTTCAGGAATGCGATTACTTTCGACAGATGTTTCGGATCGTTGCCCGCGACCGCAAGGAACAGCGTGCCGACCGGCTGCTGCTGGACATGGTCGATGCCACCATGGACGAGGCGGAAAGGCCCCGGCACCGCCACCGCAAGATCGGACAGCAGCGGACCGCGCGCGGCCTCACCTGCGACGTCGACCCTGAGGATGAGCTCGGCGCCGCCTCCGGGAGCAAGCCGGCCGGCAATCTCGGCCGGCAGTTGCGGGCGGATGCCGCCGAGCAGGCTCCTGGTGATTTCGGAACGCGGCTCGGCAAAGACCGACCACACCGGGCCTTGCTCGACGATGCGCCCGGCATCGATCACCGCGACGCGGTCGGCGATCGAGCGGATCACCTCCATCTCGTGGGTGATGAGCAGGATGGTGAGGCCGAGCTGCCGGTTGATGTCTTTCAGCAAGGCCAGGATGGAGCGCGTCGTCTCCGGATCGAGCGCTGAGGTCGCCTCGTCGGACAGCAGCAGCGCCGGCCGCGCGGCCAGCGCCCTGGCGATGCCGACGCGCTGCTTCTGGCCGCCCGACAGCGAGGACGGATAGGCCTTCGCCTTCTCCGACAGGCCGACGAGGTCGAGCAATTCGGCGGCGCGCGCCAGCCGTTCGGCCTTTGGGCGGCCCTCGATCTTCAGCGGCAGCGCGACATTGTCCTCCACGGTCTTGGCCGACAGCAGATTGAAGTGCTGGAAGATCATGCCGATGCGACGCCGCAGCGGCTGCAATTCACGCTCGCCGAGCCGGCCGATCTCGCGGCCCTCGATGAAGACGTCGCCGGAGTCCGGCCGCTCCAGCCCGTTGAGGCAGCGGATCAGCGTCGACTTGCCGGCGCCGCTGCGGCCGATGATGCCGAGGATCTCGCCCTTGCGCACCGTCAGCGAGACGCCGTCGAGCGCAGGCGTCGCGCCGAAGCGGCGCTTGAGGTCGACCAGGCGTACGACATCTTCCTGCCCGGCCGATATATTGACCGGACCGGATGCTTCGGCCGTGACGTGCTGGTTCATCTCACTGTCCGTTTCGACGCTCGACAAATGCGACGGGGGGCCCCGCCCCCCCCGGCCCCCCGGGCCCGCCGAACCCGCCCCCGGCAAAAAGCGGGGGTGCCCCGGCCCGGGTTGACCCGGTGCGTGATAAAAAACGCCCGGCCCCGCGCCACCAAAAACG
>NZ_JAMYPB010000017.1:0-114096 GCF_040320135.1 Mesorhizobium sp. M0772
GGCCCAACCGTCGTCTGCAAGCGATTCGTGTGTCATCGCAGTGTAGAATCACACCCGATTCCGCAGGGCAATACCTATCTTAGCGCCTATGCCCGTGCGGGGGAGATGGCCGGCAGGCCAGAGGGGGTCGGTTCGACTGGGCTCGGCCTACCTGCCGCTGCAGAAGGAGGTTAGCGCTCCACGCGAGGCGACCCCCTCTGTCGCCTTCGGCGACATCTCCCCCTCAAGGGGGGAGATTAGCTGCTAAGCCGCCGCCGTTCCGGCTCGCTATCCAGCCACGCCACATCCTCCGCCGACAGCTTGATATCCAGCGCCTTCAAACTGTCCTCCAACTCGTCCAGCGTGCGCGGGCCGATCAACGGCACCGACGGAAAAGGCTGCGCCAGCACATAGGCGAGCGCGATGTGGATCGGACTTTTGCCCAGGCGCTGCGCCAGCTCGATGGCACGGTCGCGGCGGCCGAAATTTTTTTCCGAGTACCAGACCCGCACCAGCTCCTCATTGTCCTGCTTGTCGCGGCCGGCGCGGTCGGTGAAGAAGCCGCGGCCCTGGCTCGACCAGGCGAAGTTGGGCATCTGCCTTTTCGTCAGCCAGGATTTCCAGTCGTCGGTCGACGAGGTGATGCAGCCGGCCCAGATCGGCTCCAGCATCTCGGCCAGCGAGAAATTGTTCGAGAGCACGCCGGGCTTCTGCTTGCCGGTGCGCTCGGCATAGGCAATCGCCTCGTCCATGCGCGCCATCGTCCAGTTCGAGCCGCCGAACGGGCCACGGATGCGGCCGGCCTTGACCTCGGCGTCCATCGCATCGACGAATTCGCCGACCGGCACATCCGGGTTGTCGCGGTGCATGAAATAGAGGTCGACATGGTCGGTCTGCAGCCGGTCCAACGACTGGGCGAGCTGCTTGCCGATGACATCGGGATAGCAGAGCGGCGAGTGCGCGCCCTTGGCGATGATCACCGACTGCTCGCGCACGCCGCGATTCCTGAGCCACTGGCCAAGCAGCGTTTCGGTGTAGCCGGCGCCGTAGACATAGCCGGTATCGAACAGATTGCCGCCGGTCTCGAAGAAGGCGTCGAGCAGGATTGCGCCCGACGAGAAGGTGCGGAAATCCTCGAAGCCGAGCGCCACCACGGAGGCCGGCTTCGACAGGCCCGGAATCTTGCGCTTGCCAATGGCCGTGCCGCCGGTGCGCAGCGGCCGGCCCGAAATGGTGTTGGTTCGCTTAGCCGGCTTTTCGATCTCATATTCGAGCCCGACGGCGGCGCGCCATCTGTCGAGGACGCGCAGCGTGCCGAGGCTGTCGGCCCAGCTCATGCCCGGCCAGGCGAACTCCTGTTTGCCGGCCAGGATCGCCTCGCCGGCGGCGCCGACCTCGAAGGAATAGAGATGGCGGGTTTCGTTGACGCTGATGGTATCGCGCGTGTCGTCGGCGAGGATTACATCGATCCGGCCAGGGCCGCCATCGCGGTTGCCGCCGCCGGCGAACCAGAAATCCGGCACTTCGATGCGGCCCTTGGTGCCGAGGATGCGCAGCACATTGTCCTGTTTGAGCGAGATGCTGCAGGATACCTCGGCGACGATGCCACCGGGAAAATGCAGCAGCGCCGAGGCCCATTCGTCGACGCCGGACTTGCCGAGATGGGCGGTGCCGACAACCTTGTCCGGCTCGGCGAAGGGTTTTCCAGTCGCAGCCCCGGCAATCAGCCGCACCATCGAGACGGGATAGCCGCCGACATCGAGGATGCCGCCGCCGGCGAGATCGTTGGCGTAGAGCCGGTGCTCGGGCATGAAGCCCGGCATGGCGAAGCCGAAGCTCGACTTCATCAGCCTGACATCGCCGATGACGCCCGACTTGATGAGTTCCACCAGCTTCGCCGTCTGCGGGTGAAGCCGGTACATGAACGCTTCGCCGAGGAAGGTGCCAGCCTTGCGCGCGGCATGGATCATGGCGTCGGCCTCGAAGGCGGTCAGCGCCAGCGGCTTTTCGCACAGCACATGCTTGCCGGCTTCCGCCGCCTTGATTGCCCATTCGGCATGGCCGGGATGCGGGATGGCGATATAGACGGCATCGACCTCGGGGTCGGCGAGCAGCGCGTCGTAACCGTCGAGGATGCGGGCGCCGGGAAACGTCTCGGCCAAGCCTGCCTTGCCGGGATTGCGGGCGCCGAGCGCCACGATCGTGCCGGTGCGCGAGCCTGCCACGCCGCGGGCGAACGCTTTGGCGATGTCGCCGGGCCCGAGTATCCCCCAGCGGATGGGCGCGGTTGCAGTCATGGTCATTTCTCCTTGCAAGGCTGGAAGGGCTCAGCGCAGCCGCTGGCCGTTTTCATCGAACAGATAGGATTTGCGGATGGACACGGTGATCTCCTGGGTGTCGGGGACCTTTGCCGCGTCGCGCTGGATCACCAGGTCTTCGCCATGGGCGGTCCTGGCATAGATGAAGCTGGTGCCGCCGAGATGCTCGACCACGTCGATGCCGACGGTGAGGTCGGCGTCGCCTTCGCCGCCATTGCCGAAATGTTCGGGCCGCACGCCGACAATGACCTTGGCTCCTGTTTGCGGCACGGCCCCGGTCAACGGTTGCATGATGCGGGTCTTTTCCTCGCCCACCAGCTCGACGGTGACGCTGCTCGTGTTGCGCCCGACGACGCGGCCCTTGATGAAATTCATCTTCGGCGAGCCGACAAAGCCGGCGACGAACTGGTTGTCGGGATTGTCGTAGAGATCGAGCGGCCGGCCGATCTGCTCGACATGGCCGCCGCGCAGCACCACGATCCGGTCGGCGAGCGTCATCGCTTCGGTCTGGTCGTGGGTGACATAGATCATCGTCGTGCCGAGCTCCTTGTGCAGGCGCGAGATCTCGACCCGCATCTGGACGCGCAGCTCGGCGTCGAGATTGCTCAACGGCTCGTCGAACAGGAAGACTTGCGGTTCGCGCACGATGGCGCGGCCAATGGCGACGCGCTGGCGCTGGCCGCCGGACAATTGCCTCGGCCGCCGCGCCATCAACTCTGTGATGCGCAGGATTTCGGAGGCCCGCTTCACCCGCCGCTCGGTGTCCTCCTTGGGGTTGCCGGTCATCCTGAGGCCAAAGCTCAGATTCTGCTCCACGCTCATGTGCGGGTAGAGCGCGTAGGACTGGAACACCATGGCGATGCCGCGCTCGGCCGGCTCGACATCATTCATCACCTTGCCGCCAATGGCGATCTCGCCGCCGCTGATATCCTCCAGCCCGGCGATCATCCTGAGCAGCGTCGATTTTCCACAACCCGACGGGCCGACAAAGACGACGAACTCGCCATCGGCGATATCGATGTTGGCGCCATGGATGATCTCATAGACGCCGAAGCGTTTTACGACATTGGTGAGGGTGACTGCCGCCATATCGCTCTAGTCCTACTTGACGGCGCCGGCGGCGATGCCGGCGATGAAATGGCGCTGCAGCAGCACGAAGACGACCAGCATCGGTACGGTCAGCATGACGGCGCCGGCCATGATGCCGCCCCATGAGACCTTGGTCAGGCCGATCAGCGTGCCGAGCGCCACAGGGGCCGTCATCGCGCCGGGCTGGCTGTTGATCAAAAGCGGCCAGAGATAATTGTTCCACGAGGCGAGGAACAGGATGATGGCGAGTGCGGCCAGCATCGGCCGCGCCAGCGGCAAAGCGACGAACAGGAAGATACGCCATTCCTTGACGCCCTCGACACGTGCCGCGTCGAAAAGGTCGGCCGGCATCATCGAGAAAGCCTGGCGCATGAACAGCACGCCCAGCGAATTGAACAAGGGTGGCACGATCAGCGCAATCCAGGTGTTGGCGAGCTGGAAGTCGCGCGCCACCATGATGAATTGCGGGATCAGCACCACCGCATAGGGCAGCGTGATGGTGCCGAGGATGATCGCCACCACCGCGCCCTTGCCGAAGAACTGATAGCGGGCGAGCGCCCAGCCGGCCATCGAGGTCAGCAGCACCGAGAAGAAGGTGTAGGTCACCGCCACCGCCACCGAAATGCCGATAGCGCCGACGAAATTGGTGTCACGCTGCAGATTGTTGAAATTGTCGACGAAATTGCCGTGCGGCAGAAGCTCGATGCCGGGGCTGAAAATGCCGTTGTCGGGCATGGTCGAAAACACCACCATCATCCACAGCGGAAACAGCCAGATCACCGCCAGCGGCGTCAGGACCAGATGTAGCAGGACGCTGCGGCCGAGCCGGCGTTGCGAGAGCGAACTCATTTCGGCGCCCCTCTCATTTCGGCTCTCTTGTCAGCCACAGCTGCACCAGCGTGATGGCGATGGCCAGCCCCGCCATGGTGTAGGCGACGGCCGAGGCATAGCCGAAATTGAGCGAACGAAAACCCTGGCGGTAGAGCAGCAGGCCAAGCGTCTCGGTGCCGCCGCCGGGACCGCCGCGCTCCGTGATCAGGAACGGTTCGGTGAAAAGCTGCATGGTGCCGATGATCGACAGCACGGCGCAAAACACGATGACCGGCTTGAGCAGCGGCAGCGTTATGTAGAAGAACTGCTTGAGCTTGCTGACGCGGTCGAGCGTCGCTGCTTCATAGACGTCCTCGGGGATCGACTGCAGGCCGGCGAGCAGGATGATGGCGTTGTAGCCGGCCCAGCGCCAGGTTACCGCGATCATGATCAGCGCCATGGCCGGTGTGACGTTGGAGAACCAGTCGATCTTGGCCAGGCCGACGCCGGCGAGGAGCTTGTTGATGATGCCGAAATCCAGGTTGAACATCAGCCGGAACACGGCGGAATAGGCGACCTCGCCGACCACCACCGGAGCGAAGAAGGCAAAGCGGTAGAGGCCACGTGCTTTCAGCAGCGGCGAGTTCAGCAGTACCGCCATGATGATCGCCAGCGAGATCATCACCGGCACCTGGATCACGAGGATGAGCAGCGTGTTCTTCAGCGCGTTGAAGAAAGCGGGGTCGCCGATCAGGCGGCCCCAGTTGAACGTCGGCGCAAAGCGCCAGGGCACCGTGCGCGTCGCCTGGAAGGAAATCATGAACGAGGAGATGATCGGCCACACCCAGAAGATGGCGAAGATCAGGAGGTAGGGCGTGAGGAAGCGATAGGCCGTGGCGTTCTGGTAGCGCATGGTTCCTCCTCCTTCCTTTTGTTTCTTCCTTCTCCCCTTGTGGGAGAAGGTGTCCCCGAAGGCGACGGATGAGGGGTGTTCCAGGAAACGCCAACGTTTCACTCCGCTGGAACACCCCTCATCCGTCTCGGCGCTAACGCGCCGATCCACCTTCTCCCACAAGGGGAGAAGGGGAAGTGGCGCCTACTTGACCGGCAGTCCAGTCGCCGCCGCGATCTGGCTGGCGGCGTCGTCGAGGGCGGCCTTGGCATCGGGATAGCCGCCGCCGAGATATTTGGTCTGCACGGCGCGCATGATGATTTCGGCGTCGCTCTGGAACGGCGTGCCGCGGCTCGGCACCACCTTGGGCAGCGTGGCGAGAATGTCCTTCCACACTGCCTGGCCGCCCCAATAGGGCAGGCCCTGCGAGACGTAGGGGTCGTCGAGGGCCGAGATCAGTGACGGCACCAGGCCGAAATCCCTGAGCATGGTAATCTGGCCTTCATTGGTCTCGAGCGTGTATTTCAGATAGGCGTAGGCGGCCTCCTTGTTCTTCGAGGATGAGGTGATGGCGAGCGACGAGCCGCCGAGATTGGCCGCGCGGGGGCCGTCGGCGGTCAGGCTCGGCATTAGGTAGACACCCCATTTGCCGTTTTCGCCGGCGGATTCGGTGCGGATGGTGCCCTCATACCAGCCGCCATAGACCTGGGTGGCGACGGTGCCGGCGGTGTTGTTGGTGATCTTGGTGCCCCAGTCGGCCGACGAGATGATGCCGGCGTCCTTCATGTCCTTGATCTTGGCCAGCGTGTCGACGCATTTCGGCTGGTTGACGGTGATCGACTGCCCATCGGCGGCGAAATAGCCGCAGCCCTGTTCGTTGGAAATCATGCGGAAGAATTCGGTGTCGCCGTTGAAATCGGCATTGGTCATGGTGACGCCGGGATTGGCGGCCTGGACCTTCTTGCCGGCGGCGATGAAATCGTCCCAGGTCTTGATCGAGGCCGGATCGACGCCAGCCTTCTCGTAGAAGTCGCGGCGGTAGAAGGCGGCGACTGGGCCGGAATCCCACGGCATGGCATAGGCCTTGTCGCCGACCTCCAGTTCGGTGCGCTTGAAATCCGGGAATTTCTTCTGGTCGTCGGCGGTGTAGCCCAGCGTGTGCAAATCGACGAAGCAATCGGGGAACTGGCTCCAGTAGTTCTCGGCCTCGCCGTTTTCGATCGAGACGATATCGGGCAGGCCGACGCCGCCGGCCGCACAGCCGGCGATCGACTTGTCATAGGTCGGCTGGTTGCCGAGATCCTGAACGGTGACCTTGACGTCGGGATACTGCTTGTTGAAGCCGGCCACCGTCGCCTTCAGCGACGAAGCGGCGATATTCCAGCTCCAGATCGTGATTTCGCCGGACTGCGCCAAAGCTGGGGCTGAGCCCAGGCCAAGCGCCAGCGCGGCACAGATCAGTGTCGTGCGCATTGAAATCCTCCCATTTCATTTGCTCTCTCTTCGAGAGCATGGCTAGACTAGGCGGCGCGGAAGGCTTGTCCCTGACAACGGGAATAAAAGATGGGCGGAAAGTAAGATGCCGGAACGGCCGTTTTACCAGCCTGGCGCCAGCAGCGTCGAAGGCCTGCCGATGGCTTTGCAGATGTTTCACAACCATCCGCTGGTGATGCTGAAGCCGCACTGGCATGCCCAGGTCGAGGTCAATTTCATCGTCCGCGGCAGCGTGCATTACCGCATGAACGAGCACGAGATCTCGCTGTCGGCCGGCGACATGTGCCTGTTCTGGGGCGGGCTGCCGCACCAGATGGACGATCTCTCCGACGACGCCATCTATGCCGGCGCGCATCTGCCGCTGGTGCATTTCTTCCGCCTGCATCTGCCGACGGATGTCCGCCACCGGCTGATGACCGGCGCCACGCTGGTGACATCGGCGACCGACCAGGCCGACCATCACAATTTCGAACGCTGGAACCGCTATTTCCGCTCGGGCGATCCGGCGATAACCGAGCACGCCGTGAACGAGCTGCTGCTGCGGTTGGAGCGGGTGCGCTTCGAGCCCTACCGGCTGGTGCCGGAAACCGCCATCGGCCAGGAACCCGGCGGCCCGTTCGACCAGCAATCGCTGCGCAATGTCGGGCGCATGTGCGACTTCATCGCCGAGAATTTCCTCTACGACATAGACTGCGTCGACATTGCCGCTGCCGCCGACATCCACCCCAAATACGCCATGAGCATTTTCAAGAAATCGACCGGCATGACGCTCAACGAATATATGAATCTGCTGCGGCTGAGCTACGCGCAGGCGCTGCTGATGCATGAAGACGCCAATGTGCTGCGCGTCGCCATGGATTCAGGCTTTGGCTCGCTCAGCGCCTTCAACAAATCCTTCCGCAAGCTGGCAGGGATGTCGCCCTCGGATTTTCGCCGGGGTGCGGTGGGCCGATAGGTTCAACGGTCATCTTGATCAACCCGCAGCCGTTCCGGGTGGAAACACGTGCAAGGCTAATCGCGACCGCCTTTGTCGGATGCGATCATCAACTTGGAGAAAGTTGTCAGCGACTTCGCGTTTCATGAGCGCCTGGGGTCGACCTGGCTCTGGCGTTGTCATTTCAAGCCGGGACCGGTGCCCTCCGCCCGAGGAAACCCGACAATTACCGCCAGCCCAGGCCGGCGATCCTCCAGCGCAATCGTTGCACCATGCAGGTCGGCGATGGCCCGCACCAGGCTGAGGCCAAGGCCGCTGCCGGGCGTGGTGCGGCTGGAGTCCAGCCGGTACAGCCGCTGGAACACTTTTTCGCGCTCCTGCGCCGGGATGCCGAGGCCGTTGTCGGCGACCTCAGCCACGATGCGGTCGTCCTGCCGCGTCACCGATATCTGGATCGCCGTGCCATCAGGGCAATGCCGCAGCGCGTTTTCCACGAGATTGGCAAACAATTGCGTCAGCAGGTCGCGGTCGCCGTGGACCAGGCATGGGGTGCCGTGGACGATCGTGGCCGACAGCGACTTGCCGTCATCCTCGGCGACACCGGCATAGATTTCGGCGATGGCATCGATGACGCCGTTGAGGTCGAGATCGACAAAGCGCGCCTTGCGGGCGCCGGCCTCGATCTGGGCAATACGCAACAGCGCATCGAAAGTCTCGTTGATCTGCAGGCTTTCCCCACGTGCCTCCGCCAGCTCATCGGCAACGGCCTCACCCCGCGCGGTCCTGTCGGCCGCAGCTTCCAAAATCATCTGCAGCCGGTTGAGCGGCGTCTTCAGATCATGCGCGATGTCGGCGCTGACCTGGCGCATGCCGTCCACCAGCGCCGCCAGCCGCTCCAGCGCGGCGTTGACCTGGCGCGAGACGCCGTCAATGTCGTCGCCATTGCCGAGCAGTGGAATGCGGGCGTCGAGCCGGCCGTTGGAGACATCGTCCATGGTGGCGGCTATGCCGTCGAGGCGGCGCTGCACGCGCGACGCCAGCAGGGCGCCGCCGGCCACCCCAAGGCCGGAAATGATCAGGGTGGCCCAACCGAAGCTCATCAGCACGATGTTTTCCAACTCCCTTATCTCAGACAGCGAGAAGGCGACGGTCAGGCTGTTCGGCCCGACCGAACCGGACCAGGCGCGGTACATGGTGCCGGGCGTCACATCGGGCAGGGACGCTGCAAAATCCGAAAAGCCATCGGGAAGGTCGGCGGCGGTGAAATTCCCGGCCAGGCGATTGCCGGCGGGATCGGTGAGCGAGAACAGCTGTTCCTTGCTCGGGCTGAGCGCGGCGTGGCTGTCGACTGCCGAAACCAGATCCTCCCGGTCGTTTCCGGCATAGGTCACCGCCACGACCGAATAGGTCTCCTTGACCGACTGGTCGAGCTGCTCGGCAAGATCCGCGCTCATCAGCTGGTAGACGATGGCGCCTGACAGGATGAAGGCGAGCACGAACAGCAAGGCGAAGGTCAGGGCCAGCCGAAACGGCGTGCTGCGCAGCAGGCGAGAGCCTGTCTCAGTCATAGTGCGTTTCAGTCATGGCAAGCTTCAGTCATGGCAAGTTTCTGTCATGCCGCGCCTCAGTCGTGAACACTGTAGCCAGTGTTGCGCACGGTGTGGATCAACGTGGTTTCGAACGGCCTGTCGATCTTGGCGCGCAGCCGGCTGATATGGGTTTCGACGACGCTGGTCTTGGGGTCGAAGTGAAAATCCCAGACCCGTTCCAGAAGCATGGTGCGGGTGATGACGCGGCCCTCGCCGCGCATCAGCACTTCGAGCAGGCTGAATTCGCGCGGCTGCAGGTCGATCGCCTGGCCCTGCCTGGTGACGCGGCGCTGGATCAGGTCCATTTCGAGGTCTGCGATGCGCAGCGTCGTCTTCAGCTCCTGCACCGCAGGGCGACGGCCGAGCGCGTTGATGCGGGCGAGCAGTTCGGAAAAGGCGAATGGCTTGACGAGATAGTCGTCGCCGCCGGCCTCGAGCCCTTCAACCCTGTCGTCGACGCCGCCGACCGAGGTCAGAAAGATCGCCGGCGTGCGCACGCCCGCCGCCCGCACCGCCTTGATCATCGACAGGCCGTCGAGGCCGGGCAGCATGCGGTCGACGACGATCACGTCATAGGCGTCGCGTGTCGCGGCAAACAGCGCGTCATGCCCGTCGCGCAGCAGATCGCAGACATGCCCGGCTTCGCTCAGGCCCTTGACGACATAGTCTGCGGTCCTGGGGTCATCCTCAACAAGGAGAAGTCGCATCTCTGTTCCGGTCTGTTGCCGAGGCTTTGCCAGAGCGGCATGCTAGCACCGGCGGCGGTCCGTTCCTAGAATATCCGCCGGCGCCTGGTCGCTCGTGGTCGTTGCACATGTCCATAAGTGTCATCCGACCGGATCGCGCGCAGGGACAAGCATCCTGCGCAGCACGGCGTCTTTCAGAATAAAATGATGGAAGAGTGCCGCACCGGCATGAATGCAGATCAGAACGATGAATACCGGCTTTGCCCAAGTATGGACATCGCCCAAGGCAATCGTGGTGGTTTGCAGACGGACGCCCAAATTGTCGACCAGATTGTCGGTGATCAAGGTGCCGACGACGCTGATCAGCACCACCGCCAGCCAATAGGCATGGCACATAACGCTTCTGCGCGAATTGCAGCGCCAGCGCGACGACAAGGATGCCGGTCATGATCAGCGAGGTGACGGTCAGTCCGAAGCCAAGATTGACGGCCAGATAGTCGGCCGCCGTCTCGCTAGTGGGTGGCGAGACACCGGCGCTATGAGCCCTGCCGGGGTGCAGGAACTATGATGAGCTACGCTCCCCCCAAGCCGGCAGCGAAGGCGTTCGACCAGCACAAGCGCCTGCTCGTCATACAAGTGGCGGCAGCCCTAGCCGTCATGCTGTTGCTGTTCACCAAGCCCTTTCTCGTCGAAGGCTCGGACGGGCACGGATACATTGAGGCGCTGGGCATCGGCTTCGTGCTGGTCTGCTTCCTTGGCCGTCTGTGGAGCATTCTCTATGTCGGCGGAAGGAAGAACGACGAGCTGGTCACCATCGGCCCGTTCTCGACGAGCCGGAACCCGCTCTACTTCTTTTCCACGGTCGGCGCGGCGGGCGTCGGGTTGATGTACGGCTCGGTGCTGGTGGCGGCGGCGCTGGCTCTGGTGAGCTACCTGGTGTTCCGGGTGACGGTGCGCAAGGAAGCCGAGTTCCTGTTTGGAAAGTTCGGCCCCGCCTACAGCGTCTATGCCGAACGCACGCCGCCTTTCTGGCCGAACCCGCTGCTGTTTCACGATCAAGCCGAACGCCGGTTCTCGACAAAGGCGTTGCGGCGGACATTCACGGACGGGCTCTATTTCCTGGCGCTGTTCCCGGCCATCGAGACGATTGAGCAGTTGCGGATCAGCGGCATGCTGCCGGTGTTTTTCACCCTCTACTGACCGGAGCGCCGTGCCGCGCGGCGCACGCTGTAGAGCAGGATGACGAGGCAGCCGGGCAGAAGCAGGACGCCGCCGGCAAGCGGCGGCAACGCCAGCAGCTTCACTGCCGCGGCAATCGCTACGATCAACAGCAGCGCCAGCGTCGCAAGGCTGCCGTCGTCGATGAACATGCCGACGAGCTCCTTTAGAATGAGGCGGACGACGTTCATCGAGCAACTCCTTGTGCAGCCTTGGGGTAGCTGGCGCGCAACCAGCGCACCATGGCGAAGCACGCGACGGCGATGATTGCGAAGATGGCCAGCAGCGCCAGATCGGCGCCCGGCCAGTCGGTGCCCAGGCCTTCGCCGGTCCAGAAAATGCCGAAGCTTGTCAACATCAGGCCGACGGCGAATTTGAGCGCGTTTTCCGGCACCCGCGCCAGCGGCCTGTGCACCGCAAGGCCGATGATCGTTACCAGGACGAAGGCTGCCAACGCGCCAAGGCTGGCATAGAAGGTCTGTGCATGCGCGGCGCCGACGGCAATGACGATGAACACCACCTCGACACCTTCGAGCAGCACCGCCTTGAAGGCCGCGAGCCCGGCCAGATAATCGGCGCGGCGGTCATTGGCCTGCTGCTGCAAAGCGGCGGTTTCCTTTGAAAAGGCCGCGTCCTCGTCATGCAGGGCGATGACGCCGACACTGCGCAAAATGGCCTTTCTCAACCAGCGCATGCCAAACAGGACCAGGAGCACGCCGACGACGAACTGCAGCACCGCAATGGGAATCAGCGCCAGCAGCGGTCCGAAGGCCAGCACCAGAGCCGCCAGCACCGCCAGCGCCAGCGCCGCGCCTGTCAGCGCTGGCCGCCAGCTGCGGGTGACGCCTACCGCCAGCACGATGGTGAAGGCCTCGACCACTTCGACGAAGGAGGCAAGGAACGAGGCGGTCACGGTGGAAAGTATGGGCGTCAGGCCGTTCATGAAGGTTTCCTGTCTGCGGGAATCACTAGCCTGAGAAGGATACAGCGCTCCGGCGGAAGGGAGAACGCGCCGGCATCGTCGCCATGGTCTATCTGTTGCGTCAACATCGGTGGCCCGGTCGCCGGCGTCGCTACGAGCTGCTCGGCGTCGGCGACAATTTCAAGCCGATCGTGCTAGGCCTTGTCATTGTGCTCGCCGTCATTCTGGATGCCTATCGGGAAAAGCTGTTGAGGGTGATCCGATAAAGCGCGTCGCGCTTTTTGGTTTTTGTTTTATGGATGTCATTTTCCCAGATCCGCCGGACACTCCGGGCGACATGCACTAGGGGACAAGAAATGACGACGATTGCCGATGTCGCGCGCCATGCCGGAGTGTCGGTCGCAACCGTCTCGCATGTGATGAACCGCACTCGCCATGTCGAGCCGGAGACGGCCGAGCGCGTGCATTCGGCCATCGCCGCCTTGCGCTACAGTCCGAACACGCTGGCGCGCAGCCTGAGGCGCGGCGAGACCAAGACCATCGGCCTGCTGCTGCCGGACAATTCCAATCCGTTCTTCGCCGGCGTGGCACGCCAGATCGAGGATGCCGGCTTCCTTGCCGGCTATACGGTGATCCTGTGCAACTCCGACGGCAGCGCCGAGAAGGAGGAGCGCTACCTCCAGGTGCTGATGGCCAAGCAGATCGACGGGCTGATCTTTGCCGGCTCGTCCGATCATGCGCGGGTGTTCTCCAGCCTTCTGCCCGGCGTCCCGGCGGTGCTGATCGACCGCGAGATCCATTCGGTCAATGTCGATTCCGTGCTGGTCGATCACGATTATGGCGGCTATCTCGCCGGCCGCTATCTGGCCGGGCTCGGTCACGAGAAGATCGGCGTCATCGGCGGCCCGCGCGATTCCAGCTCCAGCCCCGCCCGCCTGCGCGGCTTCGCCAGGGCGCTGCAGGAAGCCGGCCTCGACCTGCCGCCGGCCTCGGTGGTGGATTCCGACTACCACTTCGCCGGCGGCCGCATGGCGATGGAGCGGCTGATGGCGCAGGCGCCGGGGATCACGGCGCTGTTTGCCTGTAACGATCTGATGGCCATGGGCGCGCTGACAGTGCTGCGCGGGCGCGGATTGCGGGTCCCCGGCGACATGTCGATGATCGGCTTCGACGACATACCCTATGCCGTCACCACCTGGCCGCCACTGACGACGATCGCACAGCCGGTCGAGAAGATCGGCACGCGGGCGGTCAGCCTGCTGCTCGAGCGGGTTGCCGAGCCGGCGGCGCATTCGCGCCGCGAAGTGCTCACCCCGGTGCTCGTCGAACGGGAGAGCTGCGCGCCGTTGCGCGGCTGAAGCCCCTCAGGCGGCTGCCGGCTGCAGCGCTGCCCTGAGCAGCATGCCGAAGAGGTCGCGCGGCTCGTCGGGATCGGCGAGCAGGTCGAGCTCCTCGTAGAGGCCGGTGGCCTGAAGCTGGTCTCTGATATAGCGCAGTGCGGAAAAATCCTCGGTGGCGAAGCCGACGGAATCGAACAAGGTGATCTGTTCCGCCGTCTTGCGGCCTTCCGCCTTGCCGGTCATCACCTGCCACAACTCGGTCACCGGATGGTCGGCGTGGAGCTGCTGGATTTCGCCCTCGATGCGCGTCTGCGGCGAGAACTCGACGAAGATGTCGGAGCGCAAAAGGATGTCGCGGTGCAGTTCCGTCTTGCCGGGGCAGTCGCCGCCGACCGCGTTGATGTGCACGCCGGAACCGACCATGTTGTCGGTCAGAATGGTGGCGGACAGCTTGTCGGCGGTCACCGTGGTGATGATGTCGACTCCTTCCACAGCATCCTGGCCGGTGGCGCAGATGGTGATGTCAAAGCCTTTGCCGGCGAGGTTGCGGGCGCATTTTTCCGAAGCCGAGCGGTCGATGTCGTAGAGCCGCAGCCGGTCGATGCCGAGCAGCGCTTTGAAGGCGACAGCCTGGAATTCGGACTGGGCGCCATTGCCGATGATGGCCATCGAGCGCGCGCCTTTCGGCGCCAGATATTTGGCCGCGACAGCGGAGGTCGCCGCGGTGCGCAGCGCCGTCAGGATCGTCATTTCGGTGAGCAGCATCGGATAGCCGGAGCCGACATCGGCGAGCACGCCGAAGGCGGTGACGGTCTGGCGCCCCTCGCGCATGTTCTTGGGATGGCCGTTGACATATTTGAAGCCGTATAGCCGGCCGTCGCTGGTCGGCATCAGTTCGATGACGCCGTCATGGCTGTGCGAGGCGATGCGCGGCGTCTTGTCGAACAGCTCCCAGCGGCGAAAATCCTCCTCGATATAGGCGGCGAGTTCGGTGAGGAACCGCTCGACGCCGATGGTCAGCACCAGCTTCATCATGCGGTCGACGCTGACGAAGGGGACGATGGCAAGGCGGGAAGGCTGGGTCATGCAATGCTTCCGGAATGGCTGCGGGTCGGGCGGTCCATGATGCGGCGGCCCATCAGGCTGGCGGCGAGGTCGACCATCAGCGTGGCGGTGCGGCCGCGCTCGTCGAGGAACGGGTTGAGCTCGACCAGATCGAGGCTGGAGACCAGGCCGCTGTCGGACAGCATCTCCATCACCAGATGCGCCTCGCGGAAGGTGGCGCCGCCGGGCACGGTGGTGCCGACGGCCGGCGCGATGGAGGGGTCGAGGAAGTCGACGTCGAGGCTGACATGCAGCAGGCCGTTTTCCTTTTCGACGATGGCCAGGAAGGCGCGCAGCAAAGGTGCAACGCCGTGCTCGTCAATGGTGCGCATGTCGTGCACGGTAACCCCCGCTTCGCTCAGCGCCCGGCGCTCCGCCGGATCGACGCTGCGCAGGCCCATGACGCAGATGTGGGCAGGGTCGACGGCGACAGGCAGGTCCGGGAAATAACCGTTGAAGCCCGGCCGGCCGCTGGCATAGGCGAGCGGCACGCCGTGCAGATTGCCGCTGACGGTGGTATCGAGCGTGTGGAAATCGGGATGTGCGTCGAGCCACAGCACGAAGAGCGGCCGGCCGCGTTCGGCGGCGCGGCGGGCTATGCCCGACACCGTGCCGGCCGATATCGCGTGGTCGCCGCCAAGGAAGATCGGCATGGCGTCTCGCGAAGCCGCATAGGCGGTCTCGGCAATTGCCGCCGTCCAGGCGGAAATCTCCGGCAGGGCCTTCAGCGCGAGATTGCCATGGACGAGTGCGCGCACTGCGGCCGGTTGCACCGCGCCCCAGTCCTCGACCTGATGGCCGAGTTCCGACAGCACCGAGACAAGCCCGGCCGTGCGCAGCGCGCTTGGCCCCATCTCGCATCCCATCCTGCCGGCGCCGTCCTGTACCGGCGCGCCAACGATCCTGCAGCGCATGGTTTTTGGTGTCCTTGCAAATTGATTGGGCAATTGATGCGTGGAATGAACCATCCTGGACCGGCAGTTTGAACAGGCGAAATTGGCATTTCGAGAAGAATGATTTATCAATTCGATAAGTCAGTTTGGTCAAAGTGGATAGAATCATGGACTTGCTCGACGAAAGGCTGGTCACGCTGCTCAGGCATGATGCCCGGCGCAGCATCTCCGATCTCGCGGTCGATCTCGGGGTGTCGCGCGCCACGGTCAGGGCGCGCATGGAGCGGCTGGAAAAAACGGGCGAGATCATCGGCTACACGGTGGTGCTGCGCGCCGACGCGGTCGACCAGCGGATACGCGGCGTGATGATGATCGAGATCGAGGGCCATGCCGCCGACCGCGTGGTCCGGGCGCTCGGCGGCCTCGCCGAGGTTTCGACCATTCACACCACCAATGGCCGCTGGGACCTGGTGGTCGAACTCGGAACGGCGTCGCTCACCGATTTCGACGCGGTGCTTAGGCGGATACGGCTCATCCCGGGGATAACCGGCAGCGAGACAAGTCTGCTGCTGGCAACGCCGAGGACGACAAGGGCAAGGTTGGCGTAGCCGTCCTTCCGGCCGGCGTGTTCACGCAAAGCTTTGTGACGGATCTGGCGAATGGGTCGCCTGGCTGACGAATCTCATTGGGGCCGCAGCTATCCTCCACATGACGGAGGAAGCCGGCATGACGCGAGATTGCACCAGCTTCAACGGTGCAAGGACCGGACGCTTGCCACAGGCCAAGGCTGATGGCAGGATAAAAGGCCGCAACGTGCGGCCTCTGGCGGCCGTTGTGTTTCGATGGATTATGAAGCATTTTCCCAAGGTGCGAGTTCTCCTCACAATGTGCGGCAGCCTCGTTTCGCCTTGGTCGCCCTTGATTTTTCGCAATGTGCGCTTTGCCTGCCTCAGGCCGCAGGGCATTTAATTCCACGGGGTCAAGCCTCATGACAGAGATTTGTGCTCGGGCCGTCTATCGTCGGCGAAGACAAGGCATGGCGCCACAATCAGCGCCCCTGGCATTCGTGACCTGGTGAAGAATGCCGTTGCGTACCTCTCGCCCCCATGTTTCAAAACAGGTCGATAGACCCGCGAGAATGGTTTCGAAGCCTGCGGGGTTGCCCACGGTCCGGCGAGAATTCTAAAAGACGTTCACAATGACACAGCACGCAAAAGACGCACGAATTCTCATGTACAGCCACGACACGTTCGGGCTCGGCCATTTGCAGCGTTGCCGAACGATCGCTCATTCGCTGGTCGGGGATTTCCGCGGACTTCAGGTGCTAATCATTTCGGGTGCGACCATCGCCGGCGCCTTCGACTACCGCGCCCGCGTCGACTTCGTGAAGATCCCCAGCGTCATCAAGCTACGCAACGGCGAATACACCTCGCTGGAAAAGGACATCGATCTGCATGAGACGCTCAGGATGCGGCAGTCGATTATTCGCCACACAGCCGAGAGCTTCCGGCCGGATATCTTCATCGTTGACAAGGAACCGCTGGGGCTGCGCGGAGAGATCGAGGATACGCTGTCCTACCTCAAGACGCGGGGCACCACGCTCGTGCTTGGCCTGCGCGAGGTGATGGACGCGCCGCATTTGCTCGAAGCGGAGTGGGCACGCAGGGATGTGATGCGCAAGATCGGCCTGTTCTACGACAAGGTCTGGGTCTATGGCCCGCCGGATTTCCACGATCCGTTGACCGGCCTGGACGTGCCGCCGGCGGTCAGGGCAAAGATGAAGTTCGTCGGTTTCCTGCAACGGAGCCTGCAGCAGAACCAGTTGCCCGGCCACCGGCCCGAGGGCGACTATATCCTGGTTACCACCGGTGGCGGTGGTGACGGCGCCGACCTGATCCACAACGTCATCGAGGCCTATCAGCAGGATCCGCGATTGCAGCACAGGGCGCTGATCGTGCTTGGGCCCTACATGCCGGCGCGCAAGCGCAACAAGCTGGTCAGGAAAGGGGCCAAGATCCCCTATGTCAAGATCATCGAATTCGACAACCGCATGGAAGAACTGATTGCCGGCGCCAAGGCGGTGGTGGCGATGGGCGGTTACAACACCTATTGCGAGATATTGTCTTTCGACAAGCCGGCGCTGATCGTGCCGCGCGTCACGCCGCGCGAGGAACAGCTGATCCGGGCACGGCGCGCAGCCGAACTCGGCCTCATCGAGATGCTTTTGCCTGAGGAAGCCGAGGATGCCCAGCGGTTTGCCGATGCGCTGCAGGTTTTGCCGGGCCGGCCCCGCCCATCGCAGAGCAATGCGCATCTGACTCTGGAAGGGCTGCCTCATATTTCCGAAATCGTCGCGGAACTGCTCGACCGGCGGGCCGGCCATCACCTTTCGGTCATTGAAGGCATGAACTGAGTTGCAACACCGCAAGATCGTCGTGGTTCTGAAGGGCTATCCGCGGCTGTCGGAAACCTTCATCGCGCAGGAATTGCTCGGTCTGGAGCGTGCGGGGTTCGACCTGATACTTTTCGCGCTCAGGCGGCCGACCGACGCAAAACGTCATCCCGTGCATGACGAGATCAAGGCCCCCGTCCATTATCTGCCGGAATATCTGCACAGAGAGCCGCTGCGCGTGGTTCGATCGCTGTTTGCCTGCCTGCCGCGGCCTGGCTTTTGGCGCGCGCTCAAATCGCTCGCTGCCGATATCCGCCGCGACTTTACGCGCAATCGCGCGCGGCGCTTCGGGCAAGCGCTGGTGCTGGCGGCCGAATGGCCGCAAGATGCCGGATGGCTGCATGCCCATTTTGCGCACACGCCGGCATCGGTGACGCGCTATGCCAGCCAGCTTCGTGGCTTGCCCTGGAGCTGCTCAGCCCATGCCAAGGACATCTGGACGTCGGCGGACTGGGATCTGGCCGGCAAGCTTTCCTCGGCGCGCTGGACGGTCACGTGCACGAAAACCGGCTTCGACCATCTGAAAAAACTCGCCAACGGCAGTTCGTCCGTGCATCTGAGCTATCATGGGCTCGACCTTGACCGCTTCGGCAGTTTCGGCGAGGCGCGAAAACAGCGTGACGGCTCGGCGCCGGCCGAACCGGTCATGATCTTGAGTGTCGGACGCGCCGTTGAAAAGAAAGGCTATGATACGTTGCTGGAGGCTCTTGCCCTCTTGCCTGGCGATCTGGCGTGGTGTTTCGAGCATATCGGTGGCGGCGAGGAACTGAAACGGCTGAAGGCGCTGGCGCAAAGGCTCGGGCTGGAGGGGCGCGTCTCCTGGAAAGGCGCGCTGGCGCAGGAGGAGGTGCTTGAGCACTACCGCAGCGCCGACATCTTCGCTTTGGCCTGCAGGATCACCGCGGATGGCGACCGGGACGGCCTGCCGAATGTTCTGGTGGAGGCGGCCAGCCAGCGGCTTGCCTGCGTGTCGACCGATATATCCGGCGTGCCGGAGCTTTTATCGTCGGATGAAACCGGGCTGCTGATTCCCTCGGAAAACCCGACTGCACTGGCACAGGCGCTGGAGCGCCTGATCCGCGATCCCGTCCTCCGCGCCCGCCTCGGCGACGCCGCGGAGCGGCGCGTGCGAAGCAATTTCGACCATGTGGCAGGCATTGGACAGCTCAAGGAACTGTTCGAGCGGGAGTGGCGGGCCGCCGAATGAAGCGGCTGCGCGCTTTCTTCTATGTTCAGCACCTGCTCGGCATCGGCCATCTCGCGCGCGCCAGCCGCATTGCGGCGGCTCTGGTCGATGACGGGTTCGACGTCACCGTCGTGACCGGCGGAGCGCCGATCGCGGGATTTCCGGGATCGGGTGTAAAATCCGTGACCCTGCCGCCTGTCACCTCCGGTGACGAAGGATTTTCCGGACTTGTCGACCTGCAGGGCAAAGCCATCGACGATGATTTCAAGAGGCGGCGCTCAGAGATGCTGCTGCAGGCTTTCCGGGACTACAGGCCCGACATCGTCATTATCGAGGCGTTTCCCTTTGGACGCCGGCAGATGCGTTTCGAACTCCTGCCGCTGATCGAGGCCATCGAAGCGACATCGCCCAGACCGCTGCTGGCGGCGTCCGTCCGCGACATCCTTCAGGAGCGCGTGAAGCCGAGCCGAAACGAAGAAACGGTCGATCTTGTCAACAGGCATTTCGATCTTGTCATGGTCCATGGCGATCCGGCTTTCGCAACCATCGACAAGACATTTCCGCTGGCTGGGGCGATCAGGGCCGAGGTCGCCTACACCGGGCTCGTTGCCGCGCCGCCGGCGCAAGCGGCCTCAGAGCGCTTCGACGTTCTGGTGTCGGTTGGCGGCGGGGCGGCCGGAAAGAGCCTTGTCAGATCCACCGTCGCGGCGGCGCGAAATGCCGATAACGCCTGGACATGGTGTTTGATCACCGGCCCAAACGTGCCGAAGGACGAGTTTGACGCGATTTCACGCGATGCCTCCCCACGCCTGTCCATCTTCCGGTTCCGCGAGGATTTCGCCAGCCTGTTGACCGGCGCCCGCCTGTCGGTCTCGCAGGCGGGTTACAACACGGTCTGCGATGTCCTGCGCGCGGGGTGTCGCTCCCTGCTCATTCCATTTGCAGCCGGCGGGGAAACCGAGCAGACGCGTCGCGCTCTGATGCTCGAAGAGCTCGGTCTTGCAACGGTGCTGACGGAACAGGACCTGACGCCTGAAGGTCTGGCGCATGCGATCGAGCAGGCGCTTGCGGGACCGCCGCCAGCCGCGCATCGTCTCGATCTGGAAGGGGCGCGGCGCTCGGCGCAAATCCTGCGCGAGCGCTTCAAACAGTTCCAATCAGCATGAAGCGGGTATAATTTTTTGTCGGCAATTCGCCGGAGAACCTGATCTGCCGCAGCGCCGCCATTGCTTCGAAGGCTGCAAGTGACGCCACGCAGTTGATGTGCGTCGGCTCGCTGAAATAGTCGTTCGACTGCAGCAGCACGTTCGTACCCCGCGGAAGCAGGGCAAGCCAGGCGCTGAGATCGGCTATGTGTTCGCAGCTCGTATTGACCACCAGGTCGGGTCGGCCGGCGCCATAGTCGAGTGCGTACATATCTGCCGTCAGTGCTTGAAACCGCTCGCCGGTTTGCCGGTTGAGTGTCCGGGCGACCGCGCCGACTTCGGGATCGATGTCGATGCTGTCGATCGCCCCGATGTCGAAGCGGGCGTCGTTGAAAAGCATCGCCGGCAATACGCCGTACCATCCACCCAGAACCCATATGCGCTCGAACCGGCCGCCGCAGCTTTCGAACAGCCTGTCGAGCGCCCACATCTTGCAGGCGACCTGCTTGTGGTTGAAGGCATTGGCGATATCGGCCTGCGGATGCTTGGCGATGACGCGCGCCAGCCCGGCCACGAGAGGGTGGTCGACATAGGCGGCAATTCCCCGCGTGAGGTCCAGGGCTTGCTCGTGCCCATCCATGCCGGCATTGCGTGGTTGCGTGACATCCATCATATTCGTCTTCTATGTTGGGATTTCGGGCGACACAACGCAATCTTGCCTCTTGCAAGCCTGTTCGACTTGCGGACGCGACTGTGCCGCAAGCCGTTTCGCCATTGCCCGGAGGAGGCCTATTGCATTTGTCCGGACCATCGGCATTCATCCGCCTGGCGCGCAGCTGCCGCTTCGAGCTCGTCGTTGGCGGCGAAGACATGGCCGATACACCATTCGCCAGCAGGTGCCTTTACATTCTGCATCCTTCAAACTGACAATCGCATATGGAAACCAGCCTAGCCCGCTATATCTGGACGCACACCAGGAAGCAGCAGCTCTGGATATTGATGATCGTCGTGCTTTCGATGGTCCCGTATTTCATGTCGTTCGACCTGCCGAAGCTGATCGTCAACGGCCCGATCCAGGGCAAGGGGTTCGAGCAACCGGGCGCGACCCTGCCATTCATGCGGTTGCACTATAACCTGCCGTTCATCGGCGAGGTCCAGTTCTTCTCCGGTTTTCAACTGGACCGCACGTCGACGCTGCTTGCGCTCAGCCTTGTTTTCCTCTTGCTGGTCGTCATCAACGGCTTGTTCAAGCTCTACATCAACACTTACAAGGGCCGGCTCGGCGAACGCATGCTGCGGCGTATCCGCTTCGATCTGGTCGATCGTGTGCTGCGGTTTCCGCCGATTTACTTCAAGCGGGTGAAATCCGCCGAAGTGGCGACCATGGTGAAGGACGAGGTGGAGCCGCTGGGCGGCTTCATCGGCGATGCCTTCCTGCAGCCGGTGCTGCTCGGCGGCCAGGCGCTGACGGCCATGCTGTTCATCATGGTCCAGAACGTCTGGCTCGGAATGATAGCGGTCGTGATCGTGGCGATCCAGATTGTGCTTATCCCGCGGATGCGGCGGCGGCTGCTCGTCCTCGGGCGCCAGCGGCAGTTGACGGCGCGCGCGCTTTCAGGCCGGGTTGGCGAAATCGTCGACGGCATCGGCGCGGTTCACGTCCACGATACGTCGAACTACGAGCGCGCCGACATAGCAGCCCGGCTCGGGCTCATCTTCAAAATCCGCTTCGATCTTTACCAATGGAAATTCATGGTAAAGTTCCTCAACAATTTTCTCGCGCAGCTCACGCCCTTTCTGTTCTACATGATCGGTGGCTATCTGGTCATCCAGGGGCGGCTGGATGTCGGCCAGCTCGTGGCCGTGATCGGCGCCTACAAGGACTTGCCCGGACCGATGAAGGAACTGATCGACTGGGATCAGGACCGGCAGGATGTCCAGGTCAAATATCAGCAGGTCGTCGAACAGTTCACCGTCGAGAATATCATCGCGCCGGAAATCGGAGCATTGACGGTCGACGATCCCGCTCCGATGACCAAGCCGCTGTCGGCGGTCAGCCTGTCGATAGCCGACGATGGCGGCGCAATGCTCCTCAATCGCATCTCGCTCGAGGTCAAGCCCGGTGAGACGGTGGCGCTGGTCAGCACCGCAACAGGGGGAGCGGAGGCGCTTGCGGAAGCCTTTGCGCGGCTGAGCTGGCCGGACAGCGGAAGGATCGTTTCGGGCTCCGATGACTTGCTCGATCTCCCCGAAGCCGTGACCGGCCGGCGCATGTCCTACGCTTCGTCGGATGTTTTCCTGTTCCAGGCAAGCCTGCGCGACAATTTGCTCTACGGTTTGAAGCATGCGCCGCTGACATCGGTGACATATGACGGCGCCGCGGCGGACCAGCACCGTTGGAACATCGACGAGGCGCGCCGGTCGGGCAATCCGGATCTCGATATCCGCAGCGACTGGATCAACTATGCCTCCGCCGGCGCCACCGGCCCGCACGACCTCTTCGAAGCCGTGCGCCGGGTGCTCGACGCGGTTCTTCTGTCGCGCGACATTCTGGATCTTGGCTTGCGCTCTTCGGCCGACCTCAAGCGCCACACGAAGCTTGCCGAGCGGATCGTCGAATTGCGTGCGGCGCTGCGAACCCGGTTGGAGGAAGAAGGCCTGAGCGCGCTGGTGGTTCCTTTTGAACCGGGCGCCTACAACAAGGAAGCGACGATCGGCCAGAACCTGCTCTTCGGCGCTGCTGCCGGCCCCGAACTGGCTCACAAGGCACTGGCGTCCAATCCCTATTTTGCTTCCGTGCTGAAGCAAGCCGGCCTCGACCGCACGCTCTACGAAATGGGCATGGAGATCGCCGAACAGGCGATCGAGCTGTTTGCCGACCTGCCGCCCGAACACCAGTTCTTCCAGCAGCTCGCCTTCATGAGCGCCGAGGAGATACCCGCCTACGAAACCTTGCTGCAACGGCTCAAGAATCGCCCCTACGATGCGGTTTCGGAGGCCGACCGCGCCATGATGGTCACCTTAAGCTTTGCCTATATCGAGCCCCGGCATCGCTTCGGCCTGTTGACCGACGAGCTGATGAGCAAGATCATCGCTGCACGCAACCAGTTCTATGAAAACCTGCCGGCCGAGCTGGAGAAAGCTGTCGAACGGTTTGACCCTGCCAAATACATCGCCGCGGCCACCGTCATGGACAACGTCCTGTTCGGGCGTGTCGGCAACAACCATCCCGACGCGCCGGACCGTATTCGCTCCATCGTCTATGATATTCTTGACGAACTGGGGCTTTATGCCGAGCTTCTGGATGTCGGCCTGGACTTCAACGTCGGCGCCGCCGGCAGGCGGCTGACCGGCGGACAGCGACAGAAGCTCGATGTTGCCCGCGCCTTGCTCAAGCGTCCCGATTTCCTCATTCTCAATCGGCCGCTGTCGGCGCTCGACCAGCGCGTGCAGGACAAGGTGCTGCGGAATGTGCTCGACGAAGCCGGACGCGACGGCCATTCGCCGGCAATTGTGTGGGTGGTGACGAATCCGGCAATGGCGGCGATGTTCGATCGGGTTGTGGTCTTTGACTCAGGCCAATTGGTGGAAGACGGAACACACGAGACACTCCTGGCGGGAAACGGTATCTTCAAGGAACTTGTGTCATAGTCTGGCAAACGCGAATTCAGGAAGGTTTGCGACAATGCTGCTCAAGGATGAAGTTGGAATGCTGCAACGCGTTCCCTTGTTCTCTGGCATCGAGCCGACAAAGCTCAAGCTGCTCGCGTTCACGTCCGATCGCGTGAACTACAGTGCCGGCCAGATTCTTTTCCGGCAGGGCGACGAGGCAGACGCCGCCTATGTCATCCTTTCGGGCAGCGCGGATATTCTGGTCGATTCCGACAATGGGCCGATCAAAGTTGCTGAATTGCTGCCAAATTCGATCGTTGGCGAGATTGCCATATTGTGCAACAGCTCCCGTACTGCCACCGTCAAAGCGGCAAGTGAGCTGGAGGCCTTGAGAATCCGCAAGGACCATTTCCTGAGGCTTATGAAGGAGTTTCCCGAAATGACCATCGAGATATTGCGGGTTCTTGCCGATAGGCTAAGCAGTACGACCGCGGACCTGATCGACGCACGAACGGCCGAGAGCGATTCACAGTTGCACTGAAGCGGCGAGCCGCTCTGTTTCTTTGTTTTGATGCAGTTTCCGGAACCGTGTCACACCTTTCCTGGAACGACTCTGGCAGCAGTTGGTTGGCTACGATGGGCGAAAGGGTGCATGGACGACGATTTCTTCCTTGTCAGGTTTTGGGGCGTGCGCGGCAGCATTGCGGTGTCGGGGCCAGAATTTGCTCGCTATGGCGGCAACACGATCTGCATCGAGATGCAATGCGGCAAGCATACGCTTCTGTTCGACGCGGGCTCCGGCTTGCGGCCTGCCGGCAGGACGCTTCGGGCGGCGGGCGTCACCGATTTCGACCTGTTTTTTACCCATTGCCATTACGATCACATCATCGGGCTGCCGGCTTTCAAGCCTATTTATGAACGAGGCATCAAAGTTACGCTTTGGTCCGGGCATCTGGCTGGACGCATGACGACGCGGCAGATGGTCGATGAATTCATTCGGCCGCCATGGTTTCCGGTGACACTCGGTGTCTGCAAGGCGAGCCTCGACTGCCGCGATTTCGCATCCGGAGACCTGCTTCGGCCACGCGAAGGAGTTGTTGTACGAACCGGTAGTCTTACCCATCCGGGCGGCTGCATCGGCTACCGGGTCGAATGGGGGGGCCGCGTCGTGGCGGTCATCACAGACACCGAGCACGAGCCGGGCAAACTCGACCAGGCGGTGCTCGGCCTGATCAGAGATGCCGACCTCGTCATTTACGACTGCACCTACACCGAGGAGGAAATGGAGCGCTACCGCGGCAACGGGCACTCGACATGGCAACAGGGCGTCAAGCTCTGCGAGGCGGCCGGCGCGCGCGGGCTTGCGCTGTTTCACCACGATCCGGCACGCACCGACGATGAGCTGGACGAGATGGAGAAACTGGCCAAGGACAGGTTTGCCGGCGCTTTTGCGGCGCGGGATGGCCAGACGCTCACATTCCCAACTTCAGTGAACAAAAAGCGCTGAGCTATTTTCCGGCGCTGCGTTCGGTCAATGTGCTGATCGGAAGCCATGCGCAGGCTTCGGTCCGCGCGGTGATCGTGAACAGCCGTTCGAGGAAAAGCCATGCCGATTCATCATGGACGAGATGGTGGGTGAGCAGGCCGACCGGTTCGCCGCCGTCGAATGCACGCTGCAATTGCGCGACGATGGCCTGAACCAACAGACCATGATCGCGGCAGCCGCGCGTGCCATGCCAATCCATGATGTCGACATTGCTGTTGATGACCGCCAAGGAAGCCGGCCTTGGCGGCCCGAACACCGACAATGCCGCAAATCCTATCGATCCGAGGTCGGGTACCAGGCCGGCGTCGATCCGGTTCCAGGGCGGCACCAGCATCGGAACCGCACGTGCGCCGTGCAGGCCGGTTACACGCGACAGCCCGCCGGCCAGCTCATCCAGCACCACCTCGCGTGGCCGATGCGCGCCGAGCTCCTGCTTTTTTTGACCCTCGGGCGCATGATTTCGGTGCGCCCAGCCATGAATGGCGACCGTGGCATGCGGCGCGGCGTCAAGCCGGACGACAAGCTTCCCGTCGGTCTGGGCCGGAATGACGGCCAGAGTGACCGGAACCGCGAAGTCACCGGTGAGGTCGAGCAACCGATCGAGCGCCGGCGTCGGATCCACGGCGTCGTCGTCGCGCAGCCAGAACTCTGCCTTGCGGCCCCACCGTTGCCGATGCGCCAGCTCGTCCACCAGAGGCTGCCAAATCGGGTCGGACGTCATGACAACGGGATCATCTTGAGAAGTTCCGCCAGACGGGCCTTTGCAGCACCGAGAGAGCGTTCTTCGAGAACGAAACGTCTGGCCTCTGCAGCCATGATGGTTCTTTCGTCATTATTGGCCAGAAGCCTTGCGATGGCCGAAGCGAACGCCCCCACATCGCCCGGCGGGGTGAGAAACCCGGTCTGGCCATGCCGCACGACCTCCGGCACGCCGGCAATGTCCTGAGCCACCACCGGAAGGCCGGCGGCCTGTGCTTCAAGATAGGCAATGCCATAGGCCTCGCCGTAACCCGGCCAGACGTAGATTCCCCCGCGATAAAGGACATCCGGCACGGCGGCAGGCTCGATGGCGCCAAGCCATTCGATACGGTCGGCGGGCAAGCCGGCGAATTGCGCCTTTACCTCGTCACGGGCAGGTCCGTCCCCGACGACCGATAGCGTCCAGGGGAGATGGCCGATCAACCCGAGCGCCTGCGCCAGCATGCGATAGCTCAAGACCTTGTCGCCCGGGCGCATCATGGCGACGGTCACGAGGCGCGTCGGATAATCCAGTACCGGCATTTCGTGGAATGCCGATGTGTCGATGAAGGGTGAAAGCATACCGAGAGCGGCGTGGGGGACAGCATCCGCCAGCCCCTGGCGATCCCTTTGCGTGAAGCAGATGTTCAGCGCCGCCTGTTCGATGGCTCGCGCGACCAATGCTTGGCTATCGGCCCACGAACCGGCGTTGCGCCGTTCGGAATAGGAGGCTTCGGCCGTCACATAGGGGACGGCAAAGGCCAACGCCAGCTCGGGCCCGATCAGGTCGGGCGCCTTGTAGTAGGGATGATAGGAGAACCAGAGATCGGGCTTGCCGTCACGGTCCCAAAGCCTTGTCAGTCGCGCGGCTTCGTCCCGGGCCTCGATCATGAGCGCATCGAAACTTTTCGGTTCCGGCTGGCGTAGATAGAAGCGCAACTCCGATGCCAGTTCGACGCTATGCCCGCCATGCTGCAGCGCCTGGACCAGCATCCGTGCCATCTGGCGGTCGCCGGAGACAACGGGATGATTGGGCGACTTCAGCGGGGCGTAGAAGGCAATTCGCATCGCGCGATCCTATCATCGCAAAGCCTGCCCAAGTCAATTTCGAGGCATGATCGACTTCACCTTCAAGCGCTGGAATGTGCTATCTGATGCTTATGGAAACAGCTGTCGCGTCCGACCCGTTCGTCGCTTCTTTGCCGGTCTTCGCAAAGTTCGAAAGCGTTGCCGATATCGACAACTATCGGCCTCTCCCCGATGGCTGGGCGCTGGCCACCGCCGACATCGTCGGCTCGACCAAGGCGATCGAAGCCGGGCGCTACAAAACCGTCAATATGGCCGGCGCCAGCGTCATTTCGGCGCTGCTCAATGCACTGGGCCGGCAAGATCTTCCCTTCGTCTTCGGCGGCGACGGCGCGCTCGTGGCGTTTCCCGGCTCGGCGCTGGAGATCGCCCGTAACGCGCTGGCTTCTGTCCAGAGATGGGTGGCGGACGAACTGGACCTGACCTTGCGTGCCGCAATCGTGCCGATAAAGGACATAAGAGCGCAAGGCCTCGACGTTCGCGTGGCGAGGTTCCAGGCCTCCGAAGCAGCCTTCTATGCCATGTTCGCCGGCGGCGGCGGCAGTTGGGCGGAAGCCGAAATGAAAGCCGGGCGCTACCGCGTCGACCCCGCCCCGGCCGGCGCGCGGCCGGATCTGACCGGCCTCTCCTGCCGCTGGAACCCGATCGAAGCCCGGCATGGCGAAATTGTCTCGATCATAGCCGTGCCGGGGGCATCGCGCGACTTGCGTGGTTTCCAGTTTCTGGCTTCCGACATCATCGCCCTTGCCGGCAGGCAGGAGCGCGATGGCCACCCGGTGCCGGTGGACGGTCCGGCCTATAGTCTCTTGCCCGCCGGCCTCGATGTCGAGGCACGGGCCACGGCGCCGCCGGGGCGGCGGTGGCTGGCCAAGCTGTGGGTGATCTTCCTGATGACGCTTACTGCCTTCACCGACAAATTGGGCTGGACGATCGGCGGTTTCGACCCGAAGGTCTACAAACGCCAGGTGGCCAGCAATTCGGATTTCCGCAAGTTCGACGACGGCTTGAAAATGACCATCGACGTCGACGCGGATGTGTTGCAGCGGATCGAGAACCGGCTGAAACAAGCGGAAGAGGCCGGCATCTGCAACTATGGCCTGCACCGCCAGAAGTCGGCCTTGATGACATGCCTCGTCATCTCGCCGCTGCAGCGCGATCATGTTCACTTCATCGATGGCGCCGCCGGCGGCTATGCAATGGCTGCCGCAAGCCTGAAGGCGAAGGCGCCGGTCTGATGACGGCTTGGGGAATCGATTTTCCGCAATGCGCCGCGGCCATGGTTCTTGGGACCCGGCGATCCCAACGGTGCCTGAGCCGACCAATTATTTGCGCGATGTCAGGATCGGGATTGCACTTCGCCGGCAGCCTCGCCACATAGTGTTGCAGGTGATTTGTGCGGTCGACGTCTGCTTGCTTCCTGCAAGGACAGTCATTCGGGATATTCTTCGCCGGCTTCTGCCCCCGAAGCCGGCTTCATTGACTTCGAGAATTTTGCGGATCAAAGGAGATGGCTCGTCTTCGACGGGTTTCGAGATAGCATGAGCACAGCGCAAGCAGAAATTTCCAACATTCTCATGGATAAGGTTGCCGATTGGCTGACCCAGTCGGCGCTGGCGGGCGACGACCTGGAAACATTGGTCAAGGGTTTTTGTGAACGGCTGGCTGCTGCCGGCCTGCCGCTGAAGCGGGTGCATTTGAGCTTTTCGATGCTGCATCCGCTTTATGACGCGCTCGGTTTCACCTGGATTCGCGGCCAAGGCCTGGAAGTGGAAGGCTTCCGGAGTGAGAACGGCGTCCATTCCGACAGATTCCTGACCAGCCCATACTACCATCTGCTCAGCAACAAGCTCGACCATCTGCGGCGCCGGCTCGACCCGTCGGTGCGGTCGGAGTTTCCTGTTTTCGATGAGCTCAGGCTTATGGGCGTCACCGATTACATGGCTTTCGTCCATCCCTTCAACGGCGATACAAGTCAGGGCATGTTGGGGTCCTGGTCCACCGACAGTGCTTCAGGCTTCAGCGACAGCATGATTTCGGCGCTGCTGCGGATCCAGAACCATCTCGCCATTGCAAGCAAGATGGCGGTGCTCACCAAGCTCGCCGACAACATGATGACCACGTATCTCGGCGGTGACGCCGGCAGGCGCGTGCTGGACGGCCAGATCAAGCGCGGCGAGGGCGACACAATCCGGGCCGCGCTGGTGATGGGCGATATGCGCGGGTCGACAAGGCTCGCCGAAACCTCCGGCCGCGAAGTCTATATCGATACGCTGAACCAGTTTTTCGATGCCATCGCAGCACCTTTCAATCGCAAAGGCGGGCAGATCATGAGTTTCCTGGGGGATGGATTCATTGCCGTCTACCCCTGCGAAAGGCACCGGGCGCAGTCAGAGATCGCCTGCCAGGCTGCTCTTGCGGCTGCGCACAAGGCCAGCATGCGCATGATGGAGCTCAATCTGCGCAGAAAAGAGCAAGGACTGGGCGACATAAAATTTGGTATCGGCCTGCATGTCGGCAATGTGATGTTCGGCAATGTCGGGCTTACCGACCGACTCACATTCTCCGTCTTCGGCTCGGCTGTAAACGAGGTCCAGCGTCTCCAGACCCTGACCAAGAAATATCCGCACAGCGTTCTCGCCAGCAAGGACTTCGCCGGCTATTGCGGGGCCAACAGCTGGCTGACGCTCGGCGAGGAGGAACTGGCGGGCAGCAAGCAGAAGCTGACGGTGCTTTCACCCGATCTGTCGGGTGCTCTCGCACTCGATGAAGACGCTGCGCTGCAGCCGTTTCACGATCGGATATCGGACGCCGAGCAGGTCATGCTGCTTCATCGCGATGCCGCGCGGCTGTCGGCGGGCGACCGGAGGAAGCTCCAGTAGTCACCACCATCCGATCTGGACGCCCTGGTATGCTGTCCGGCCGCCGGTCGCCGGGGAATTCGTTTCGAATCCAAGTTGCTCTGCGCTGACAATGCGCTAGTCTTGCTTTTTGGGGCCGGTCGGGAGGCGCCAGATTGGGGCTGGTGTGGGAATGGATGCAGGCGTTGATCTGCTGCGGATCGAGGATGTTGGCATCTCTTTTGCCATTGTCGGGGGACCGTTGCATGCCGTCAGGCGGGCAAATCTTCGCGTCCTGCCCGGCAAGGTCACCGCGCTTGTCGGTGAGTCCGGTTCCGGAAAATCGGTTCTCAGCCAGGCCGTGATGGGCATCTTGCCGAACACGGCCCATGTTCGCGGCCGTATCCTGTTTTCCGATCCCAAAAAGCCCGGCACGACGCAGGATATCCTGCAGATGCCGCGAGACGGACCCGAAATCCGGGCGTTGAGAGGCAGCCGCATCGGCAAGATCTTTCAGGAGCCGATGACATCGCTGTCGCCGCTGCACACGATCGGCAACCAGGTCAGCGAATCCCTGCAGATTCATACGCACATGGACCGGACGGAGCGCAAGGCACGGACCGAGGAAATGCTCGGCCTCGTCGGGTTTCCCAATCCCAAGCGCGCCTACGACATGTATCCGTTCGAACTTTCGGGAGGATTGCGGCAACGCGCCATGATCGCCATGGCGCTTATCTGCCGGCCCGCTCTGTTGATCGCCGATGAGCCGACAACGGCGTTGGACGTCACCATCCAGGCGCAAATCCTGCAATTGCTTCGTGGACTCCAGACCAAGCTCAACATGGCAATGCTGCTGATCACACACGACCTCGGCGTGGTTGCCAATGTCGCCGACGAGGTGGTGGTCATGTACCATGGCGAGATCATGGAAGCGGGCCCTGTGGAGGCAATATTCCGCCGGCCAGGCCACCCTTACCTGAAGGGCCTGATGGCAGCCGTCCCGCATTTCGACCTGAAGCCTGGCGAAAGGCTGAAGGCGCTCCGCGAGGTGCCGGTGAATGTCGGGACCCTGCTGGGCAAGCAGACGGCGCCGGAAGCGAAGGGGCCGGACGACATTCTGCTGTCGGTCAGGGATCTGAAAAAGGTCTACACCATCCGCAACTCCGGATGGTTCGGCGGGAGCCATCAGACCTCAGTTCGCGCCGTGGACGGCGTCAGCTTCGACATCAGGCGAGGTGAGTGCCTGGGCCTGGTTGGCGAAAGCGGCTGCGGCAAAACCACCGTCAGCAAGATCCTGATGCGGGCCGTCACCCCTACCGGCGGCTCCGTGATCTTCAACGGCCGCGACGGACCGATCGACGTCCTGGAAGCCGAGGGAGACGCCCTGCGCTTGCTGCGGGCGAAACTCCAGATGGTTTTCCAGGATCCGGTCTCGTCGCTTTCGCCACGCATGACAGTGGAAAACATCTTGAGCGAGCCGCTGGAAATCCATCAACGTGGCAATGCCGCGTCCCGGCTAGCCACGGTCAAGAGCCTGATGCAGGCAATCGGGCTCGATCCGCGCTTCATCCAGCGCTATCCCCACAGCTTCTCCGGCGGGCAGCGTCAGCGTATCGGCATTGCGCGCGCCTTGGCGCTGGGGCCTGAACTGCTGATCTGCGACGAGCCGGTTTCGGCGCTCGATGTCTCCGTGCAGGCGCAGATCCTGAACCTTCTGAAGGACCTGCAGAAGGAACTGGGCCTGACCTACCTGTTCATATCCCACAATCTGGCGGTGGTGGACTACATGGCGGACCGCATCGCGGTGATGTGCGGCGGGCGTATCGTCGAGCTTGCACCGCGCGAAATTCTGCTCAGGAAACCGATCCACCCCTACACGCGCTCGCTGCTCGCCGCAGTCCCCTTCCCCGATCTCGACCGGCCGATGGATTTCAAGACGCTGAAGCTCGGCGGGGCTTCCGACACCAGCGCATGGGGCCCGCAATTCCGCGACGAGGGCGAAGAGGATATGCTGTCGCCGCTCGATCTCGGCGGCGGCCATCTCGTGCTGGCCCGACGTTCGGCCGATGTCAGCGAGTTACGCCATTGATCAGCCGCCGCACTGTCCTTGGTCTCATGGCTTCGGCATTTCTGCCGGGCATGGCGCGTGCCGGCGATCTGGAGCCGGATTTTCTTCAGCCGCAGCTGAAAGCCAGGGCTCTGCCGCCACTCGCGGAGCGCCTGCCCAAGAGCCCGCGCGCGTTGAACCTCGCCGCGATGGGCCGGCAGCCCGGCCAGTATGGCGGCACGCTGCGTACGATCATCGGCAGCCAGAAAGATATCCGGATGATGACGATCTACGGGTATTCCCGGCTGGTCGGCTATGACGAGAAGCTTAACTTTCAGGCCGACATTCTCGAAAGTTTCGACGTGAAGGACGATCGCGTCTTCACGTTCAAGATTCGGGAAGGCCATAAATGGTCAGACGGCAGCCTGCTGACGCCGGAGGATTTTCGTTATTGCTGGGAAGATGTCTGGCTGAACGATGAGCTTTCGCAAGGGGGGCTCGCCCCTGCCCTGCTGGCGGACGGCAAGCCGCCACGTTTCGAGATCGTCGATCCGTTGACAGTCCGCTACAGTTGGGACGCGCCCAATCCCGACTTCCTGCCCAAACTCGCCGCTGCTTCGCCGACACCGCTTGTTTTGCCGGCCGCCTATCTCAAGCAGTTCCATAAGAAATATCAGGATCCATTCCGGCTCGCCGGCCTGATGAAGGAGAACCGGACCGCAAAATGGACGCTCCTGCACATCCGCATGTCGCGGCAGTATCGCCCGGAGAACCCGGATCTGCCGACACTCGACCCTTGGCAGAACCGGACCAAGCCGCCGGCCGAGCAGTTCATCTTCGAGCGCAACCCGTTCTTTCATCGAACAGACGAGAACGGCCGGCAACTGCCCTATGTCGACCGGATCATCATGAATGTCAGCTCGTCGGCGATCATCTCCGCCAAGACCGGTGCGGGCGAGAGCGACCTGCAATGCATGGGAATCGACTTCAGCGATTACTCCTTCCTGAAGGACGCGGAGAAGCGCTACCCGGTGAAGATGCATCTGTGGAAACGCACACAGGGTTCGCGGCTGGCGCTCATGCCCAATCTGAATTGTGCCGACCCGGTGTGGCGTGGCCTTTTGCGTGACGTGCGAGTGCGCCGCGCCCTTTCGCTCGCTGTGGACCGGCGCGAGATCAACATGGCCGTCTTCTACGGATTGGCGCAGGAAAGCGCCGACACGGTCTTGCCGGAGAGCCCGCTCTACCGGCCGGAATTCGCGAAAGCCTGGGTCGCCCACGATCCCGACCAGGCCAATGCCCTGCTTGACGAGGTCGGGCTTCAGGCCCGTGACGATGACGGCCTGCGGCTACTTCCCGATGGACGCCCGGCGCAGATCATCGTGGAAACGGCCGGCGAAAGCACGCTGGAAACCGATGCGCTCGAACTCATCACCGATCACTGGCGCAAGATCGGCATCGCTTTGTTCATCCGGACTTCGCAGCGCGACATCTTCCGCAGCCGCGCGCTTGGCGGCCAGATCCTGATGTCGATGTCGTCGGGCATCGACAATGGCGTGCCGACCGCCGACATGAATCCATACCAGCTGGCCCCCACCATCGACGACCAGCTGCAATGGCCGCTCTGGGGCGCTTACTATCTGTCGCATGGCAAGATGGGTGAGGCGCCCGATGTTCCTGAAGTGGTCGAGTTGATGGCTTTGCTCAAGCGCTGGAACGGATCGACCCAATCCAGCGAGCGCGCCGAAATCTGGAACTCGATGCTGTCGATCTACACCGATCAGGTGTTCTCTATCGGTACGGTGAACGAAACACTTCAGCCGATTCTGGTATCCTCGCGGCTGCGCAACCTGCCTGACAAAGCACTCTACGGCTACGACCCGACCTCCTATTTCGGTGTCTACATGCCGGACACATTCTGGCTTGGAGGCTCCTGAGCGTGCTTCGATATCTTGTCTGGCGCATCGCCGTGATGGTTCCAACGCTGCTGGTCATATCGGCGCTGGTGTTCACCATCATCGAACTTCCGCCGGGGGACTATTTCGACAGCTATGTCGCTGAGCTTCGGGCCCAGGGCGAAGCGGTGGATTCCGACCGCATCCAGATGATGCGCAAGGAATATGGTTTCGACCAGCCGCCGGTCATTCGCTACTTCTACTGGGTGGGCGGGATGCTGCACGGCGATTTCGGCTATTCCTTCGAATATGAGCTGCCGGTTCGCGACGTCGTCGGCGACCGAATGTGGCTGACCGTGCTGGTTTCCTTCGTCACGATCATCTTCACCTGGCTCATCGCCTTTCCGATCGGCATGTACTCCGCCACGCATCAATACAGCTGGGGCGACTACGGCCTTACTTTCTTCGGCCTTCTCGGCCTTGCCGTTCCGAATTTCATGCTGGCGCTGATCCTGATGTATTTCGCCAACATCTGGTTCGGCACCTCCATCGGCCATCTCATGGACCAGCAATATCTCGGCGAGCCGATGAGCTGGGCCAAGGCGAAGTCGATCCTCGCCCATCTCTGGATCCCGGTCCTGATCATCGGCACCGGCGGCACGGCGAGCATGATCCGGCGGCTGCGCGCCAATCTGCTCGACGAACTGCACAAGCAATATGTCGTGACGGCGCGCGCCAAAGGCCTTCATCCGTTCAAGGCGCTGGTCAAATATCCGCTGCGCATGGCGCTCAACTTCTTCATTTCCGACATCGGCTCGATCCTGCCGGCCATCATCTCCGGCGCTGAGATCACGGCTATCGTTCTGTCTTTGGAAACGACCGGGCCGATGCTGATCAAGGCGCTGCAAAGCCAGGATATGTATCTGGCAGGGTCATTCCTGATGTTCCTCGCCTTCCTGACGGTTATCGGCGTGCTGATTTCCGACCTGGCGCTGGCGCTGCTTGATCCACGAATTCGTTTGCAGGGTGGCAGCACCAAATGAAGCAGGACTCGCCGCTGCCCGCTCCGGGTGCTCCACTGCAACACTACATTTGCAGCGCGCCCTTCGATCTGCAGTCGGTCGAGGCGATGACGCCGGAGCAATCGAAGGTCTTTCAGGCATCGCAGTTGCGGCTGATGTGGTGGAAATTCCGCAAACACCGGCTTGCGCTTATATCCGGCATATTCCTGGCAGTGCTGTATTTAGGGATACTGATCTGCGAGTTTCTGGCGCCCTACAATCTGCACTCGCGCAACATGGACTACATCTATGCGCCGCCGCAGCACGTGCACCTGTTCCACAATGGCGAGTTCGTCGGGCCGTTCGTCTATGGCCGCCAGATGACGCTGGATATGGACACGCTCAAGCGGAACTACATCGAGAACCACGACGACGTTCAGCGGCTCCGTTTCTTCTGCCAGGGCGACACTTATCGGTTCTGGGGCCTGATCGAAGGTGACAGGCATTTTGTCTGTCCTGCCGAAAACGGGCAGCTGTTTCTGGCCGGCACCGACAGGCTGGGGCGCGACGTGCTCTCGCGCATGATCTATGGCGCACGCATTTCACTGACTATCGGCCTCGTCGGCATCAGTTTCAGCTTCCTGCTCGGCATCGTCATCGGCGGGCTGGCCGGCTATCACGGCGGTATCTTCGACCTGATCGTCCAACGGATAATCGAAGTCCTGCAATCGATTCCCAGCATTCCGCTATGGCTGGCCCTGGCGGCGATCATGCCGATAACCTGGAGTCCGATCCTGATCTATTTCGGCATCACCGTCATCCTCGGGCTGCTCGACTGGACCGGACTGGCGCGGGCCGTGCGTTCAAAGCTTCTGGCCTTGCGCGAGGAGGATTACGTTCTGGCCGCGCAGTTGATGGGCGCCGGGAGCAGCCGCATCATCAGGCGGCATCTCATTCCCGGCTTCATGTCGCATCTGATCGCGACGGCGACGCTCTCCATCCCTGGCATGATCCTGGGCGAAACGGCGCTGAGCTTCCTCGGGCTCGGCCTGAGGGCGCCGATAACCAGCTGGGGCATCCTGCTCACCGAGGCGCGCAGCGTCAGCGTGATCGCGTTCTATCCATGGCTGCTTTTGCCGATGCTGCCGGTCATCCTCGTCATCATGGCGTTCAACTTCCTCGGCGACGGCTTGCGGGACGCCGCAGACCCCTACAAGTGATATCGCTGTTCCACCGCGCGGCCTGCCGAACACTCCACCCGGTATGACGCTTGTCGGCGGCCGGTTGCGTTATTGCAGGGTTCGTCGTTCGCCTTTATATGCAGCAAGCCTCGATCGGGGCTGCTGGTTCAGGACACACAATCGCATATGAGTCGCCTCGATAATTTCATCAGCAGGATGACCGCGCAGCGCGACATTCTCAATCGAATCTGCCCCGAGGTGGCGAAGATGGAGGGGCTTGTGCTTGAACTCGGCCTCGGCAATGGCCGGACATTCCACCATCTGCGCGAGCTTCTGCCCGGGCGCCGGATCGTGGTGTTCGACCGCGAAGTTGGCGCGCACACTAGCTCAATTCCCGAAGCTGAAAACCTCGTGCTCGGCGAAATACGCGAGACGGGCCGCAAGTTCATTGGCATCGAAGCCGCCCTTGTTCATGCCGACATTGGCACCGGCTATGACGATCGCGATGCAGTGACCGCTACCTGGCTTCCCGATCTGATTGCGAGCCTGCTTCGCGTCGGCGGCTTCGCGGTCAGTGGCACGCCGCTCGATCACCCGCTGCTGCAACACCTCCCGGCGCCCACTTCGGAGCCCGCCGGCCGTTATTTCCTCTGCAAGCGCGTGTGAGCGGTAGAGAACTCTTCAGGGGATCGTATAAACCGCAATCTCCCGCTCGATGCCGCGCAGCGAGACCTCGTGCGGCACGGGCGTCAGCGCGTTCCTGTGCAACAGATCGGCGGTGAGATTATCGTCGACCACCGCACGCGTGGCGAAGATCGCCTGTGCGTTGGCGAGGTTCTGGACCCGCGAAGCAATGTTGACCGTCTGGCCGAAATAATCCTGCCGCTCGTTCATGGACACGGCTATGCAGGGGCCGGCATGAACACCGATCTTGAGCAGAAGGTCCTCGCGCCCGCTTTTGTCATTGAGCGCCCGCATGGCGTCGCGCATCCGCAGCGCCGCGGCAATCGCACGGTCAGGCGTCGCGAAGGTCGCCATCACCGCATCGCCGATCGTCTTCACAACCGCGCCTGCCTCCGCCGCGACGATCTCGTGCAGAACCTGGAAATGCTCGCGCACGAGATCGAAGGCTGAAAGATCGCCCACCCGCTCGTAAAGCTCGGTCGATCCGCGCAGATCGGTGAACAGGAAGGTCAGGCTGGTGATCTTCAGGCGCTGGTTGATGTCGAGCGTATCCGTGCGATAGAGATCCCGGAACGTCTGGTTGGTGAGCAGGCGCTTGGCGGTCACGAAGGGCCGGCGCTTGCCCAGGAAATCATGCAATACCGGGCAGGCGATGAAGACCGTCGGCAGCACGCGCGTGTCGGTCCTGTTTTCCAGCGAAATGCGCAATGGGCCGGGTTGCATCTCCAGCGTCTGGCTCTGGACATGGTCGCGGTCGAAGGCCAGAGAGAGGTTTCGCCGCTCTTTTGCCGGTTCGCCCTTCGCGTCGATGAACTGGGCCGAATGCGTGACCGGCTCGAAGACGATGATGAATTGGGGCGGAAGCTGGATGTGCAGAACCGCCTTTTCACCGGGCGCAAGCTCGATATCTTCCAGCGAGAACGCTTCCATCTTTTCCGCCAGATCCTCGTCCGGCAGATCGGCCCCGGACGCCCAGTAGATCTGGCGGTAATATTCCACCAACGGCAGTTCGTGTGGATTGTGGGCGGCAATCCTGCGCACGCGGGGACTGACGGTGAATGTCACCTCGACCATCTCGTCGAGGGTCGGCGAATAGCCCTGGGAGCACAGCGCGCAGGTGTATTCGTCCTTCTGCATGGTTTTCAGCGTGGCGTTGGTGTCGAGCACGCCGCCACAGCCGGGGCACAGAACATTCCAGGAAATGTCGAAGATGCCCACCCGCGCCGCATGGAGAAAGGCGCTTATGGTGCGTTCCTCGTCGAGGCCATGCTTGCTGGCGAAGGCGAGCGCATTGATGCGGCAAAGTTCGCGGTCCTTGCCCTCGGCGATGGTTTGCCGGATTGCGTCGATTGCCTGCGGATCGACATCGGTCGATTGCCGCAGAAGCGAGAACAGATCCTGAGCTTCGGTCATCGTGCAGGCTCCGGAAATTGCGCCGCTAGAGCATGATGCCGAAAAGTGTGAAGCGGTTTTCGGACGACATCATGCTCTATTTCCTGATTTAGAGGCGGATTCAGATTTCAGGTCGGACAGACCTGAAATCATCCGGCTCTAGGCGTGTTGGCCGGACCGATCTTCGACCCGAACGCTCCATCATACTGCGAAACGGACCGTACGGCCATTCGAATGGACAAGCCTGGTGACAGGTCAATTTCCATTTGTTGAATTCCAAACTATGATAGCCCATGGGGCATTCATCTCTGGGGTTTTCTCCATGCCGACACGCGACAACCCGCCATTTCCGGCGGCCCTTCGCCTTTTCTCGGCGGGGGTCATCATCGTCCTGATCGTTGGGGCCGGCCTGTTTTTCGCGCCTGCGCTGGTCAAGCCGCGCTGGCCCTGGGCCGTCACGCCGTTCAATGCCCGCTTCCTCGGCGGCTTCTACACCGCCGAAATGGCAGTGATGGCGGTGCTGCTGGTCTGGAATCGCTGGTCGCCCGGCAGGCTTGTGCTGGTCATGGCCTTCATCTTCACCGTCATCGTGTCGGCGGCTTCGTTCATCAACCTTGGCTATTTCAACTTCGAGCGCAAAGCCCCCTGGCTATGGTTTCTGGTCTATCTTGCGTCGGCCGCTGTATCCGCGCTGTTCCTGTGGCGGGCAAGGGCCCGCCCTTCTGCAAAAGGCGTGATCTTAAACCCCGCATGGCGCGCCTACCTACCGGTGGAGATGGCGATCCTCGGGCTCTACGGCGTCGGCCTGTTGCTGTTTCCCCTGACATTCGGTGGCTTCTGGCCGTGGCCGATCGATGCCTTCCACGCCCAGGTCTACAGCGCCATCTTCCTGGCGGGTGCCGGCGGCACCTATCTCGTCTGGAGAAGTGCGCCGCGCGAGGAACTGCTGGTGCTCGGCCTGGCGCAGTTTCTGGTTGGCCTGCTTGCTGTTCTTGGCCTCTTCATCACCGACGCCGCCGTGCACCGGATCGACTGGACGGCGGCCGGGACATTGTGCTGGCTCGCCCTTTTCGGCTGGATCGGCATCAGCGGTATCCTCAAACTCTGCGCCGCCCACCGGCATTTTGCCGCGCAATCGGCATAGGTCGCAGAGACGGCTGGATTTTCAGGTGACGTCCGGTGCATCGTGCCGGGCATATTGCCTCTGTCCTTTGTTCTGACGCAATTCCGGACGGAAAACCGCTCACACTTTTCCTGGAATTGCTGTAGCCGGAAAAGCCATGACCAGCACGCCACCCCTAGAGAAAATCCAGCCGCAGCTCCGGGCCGTCCGGCCAAGCGATGCCGAGGCGCTTTGCGCTATCTTCAATATGCCGGGCTTCCGCTGGGGCACACTCAGGATGCCATTCGAGATGGTGGAGCAGGTGGAGCGGCGCATCGCCAAGTCCGGCCCGGAAACCACCTGGATCGTTGCCGAGTCGGACGGCAAGGTTGTCGGCCATGGCAGCCTGGTCGCGCAGGGTTCGCCGCGCCGCTCGCATATCGGCGAGATCAATATCGGCCTTGACGATGGTTTTGTCGGCAGAGGCATCGGCTCTGCCATCCTAGGCGCGCTGCTTGACGTGGCCGACAATTGGCGCGCCCTTAAGCGGGTCGAGTTGACTGTCTATGCCGACAACGAACCGGCCATCCGTCTCTACACAAGCCATGGCTTCGAGGTCGAAGGCCGGCATGTGAAGGCCGGTTTTACCGACGGGCAGTACCACGACCTCCTGAGCATGGCCCGGCTGCGGTTCTGATGACCACCGTCCCTGCCCTTGCCCCTCCGGTGGACATTTTGGCCGTGCTGTCGCTGCTCTGCCCCGAGGTCGTGCGTGACATCGAGCAGAACTGGAATGCACCGGTTTCCGATTATGCCCGCCATCTGTGGCGGCCGGTGGCAAGGCCTGGATCGGCCCCGTCGATTGCTGCCCGCTCGATCCTGCGCGACGTCCTGCAGCAGCGCCTCGGTGCGATCATGCAGCCTGAAGCGATCGGCAAGGCCCTCGACGAATTCGACCACAGACCGGTTATCCAGTCCGGCCTGCACTGCCTGCTTCTGATGGATCGCATCACCTTCGATGCCCTGCTGCTTGCCTGGCTCGGCGCGGTCGAAAACAGGCTGTCGGCTTTTTTCGGCTTCATGGGAACGACCATGACCATGGAGACAACCGGCCGGGAGGGGCCGGGATGGCTCGATGTCGGCGACGACAAGGTCAATTTGTTTGGCATGGGGCGCCACAAACTGTGCCGCAAAAGCGCCTGCGCGGCCGGTCCCGTCGCCCTCAACGGGCGCGCGCTCGAAACGGTGGGCAATGAGACGGATGCCAGAAGCTGGCTGGGCACGCTGCTTGCCAGCCAGGACAAGGTGTTTGCAACCGCCGCCGATGCGCTGACAGAACTCAACGAGGATCTGGTCGCCGATTGGGATCGTTCCGGCATGGCTCGGCCGGTTTTCATCGATGATAGGCTGGCCGCGACTGTCGTGTCGCGGCATCTGGAAGATGAAGGCAGCCTTCTTTCCAGGCTGCTCCTCGAGCCCGCAAGGCGCCGGCGTCTCGACCATGCCTTGCAAGAAGCCGCATCGGGCCCATTTGGCAGGTTCCTGCCCAATGCCACGGACTATTTCTGGGGCATCCGCGAGCAGCGCGTGCGCAAGCTCGTCCTCGAGAAGGGGCGGCTGATCGAGCCTGACAGGCCGCATGGTCTTTCCATCCCGTTCGAGCGGCCGCATCTCCAGCAGGCACTGCTGGACGGCCTGCTTTTGCCGGACTTGTTCCTGATGTTCCTTGCCCTTGCCATATTGCCGCGCGTGCGGGTTGTGGGCGGCCTGAGACAGATTGGCTATGTCGCGCTTTTCCACTCGATCCTGCTGGCTGCGCTGGATGAAAACGCGCCAGAAGAGCGCGATCTGGCCGCCGAGCTGCAGGTTCGGGAAAATGCCTGGGGCATGCGGGTCATCGATGAAAAGATCTCGGTCCGCGAGCAGCTTGCCGGCCTGCCGGAAGGGGCGCTCTTCCCGGACCTGCTGCGGCAATACCGGTTGCGGACATTTGCCGAGACGACCGACGACCTGAAACCGGTTCGCGAAAACGCCCGATGGTGCAAGATCGGCCGGGCCTCAGGCCTCTGATCCGGCCGGGCTTTAGCCCGTCATTGCACCAAGCCGGCCTTGCGGAGCCCCTCGACCATCAGTTCGAAATCGGCAGGGTTCTTGTAAGGCAAGACCTTGCGACGATGTTCCAGCGAATAGGCGGGATTAACGCGAAGCAGGTCCTGCCATGCCGCATGGGCCTCCTCCAAACGGCCCAGATGGCCGTAGCATGCGGCCAGAAGCGCACGCGAGACGTCGGTGACAGCGTTGCGAGCCAGCCGTTGCAGCAAGAGGTCGACGGCCTCTTCGTACCTTCCCAGTTGAAACGATGCCAAAGCCTGGAAGTGCAGAAGCACATCCGGGAAGTATGGATTCAAGGTCTTTCCCCGGGCGAAACTCTCTAGCGCCTCCGCGGATCTACCCGAATAATACAGCGCCTCGCCGCGGGCGACGTGCGCTTCGGCGAAGTTCGGATTGAGAGCTATCGCGCGCTCGACCTCGCCGATGGCTTCATCGTGCCGCCGTGTGTAAAGCTTGGCCGATGCCAGCGCCCAGTGCGCCCAGGGATCGCTGTCATCCAGCGTTACCGCTCGCGTTGCTGCCTCTTCCGATTGCGCCATCGAGTCCGACGCACCCCACCTGTTGAGGTAATCGAGCCCGTACGTGAGGGCTAGGAAAGCGTGGGCAGAGGCAAATTTCGGGTCCAGTTCGATGGCCCGCTGCAAGAGCTCGCGGGCCGCGACGTTCGTGTCCTTCGTCAGCCGGTGCCACAGCTCTCGGCCCCGCAGGAAACAGTCATACGCCTCCGGGTTGCGCTGGTGTTCGGGTGCCAGCCGCAGACGGTCATCCTCGGTCAGATTGAGCGCCAGCGCACCGACGATGTGCTGCGTCACGTCATCCTGCACGGCGAATATGTCGGTCAGATCGCGATCGAACCGCTCCGCCCAAAGATGGCCGCCTGAAATTGCATCGATGAGCTGCGCGGTGATGCGTACCTTGTTCCCCGACTTGCGTACGCTGCCTTCAAGGACATAGCGCACGCCGAGCTTCGTGCCGACATCCTGCACATGGACGTTCTGGCCCTTGAAGATGAAGGACGAATTGCGAGCGATGACGAAGAGCTGTGACAGTTTGGACAGCGCCGTGATGATGTCTTCGGAGATGCCGTCGGCGAAGTAGTCCTGTTCGGCATCACCGCTCATATTGGCGAACGGCAGCACGGCGATCGACAGTTTCGGCGGCGCTGCCGCAGCCGGAGGGCTCGTCGCGGTTTGCGAGGTCGCGGCCGCCTTGGCCCCGGCGCCGACTTGCAGCGAATAGACCCGGATCGGCTCGGCGATGTTCTTGAGCTGTGTGCTGCCGAGATCGCTGACCGAGAGGTCAAGCCTGGCCTTGACCTGGCGATAGGCATCCTCGGACAGGCAGATGGCGCCGGGCGCCGCAACGCCCTCCAGACGCGAGGCGATGTTGACGCCGTCACCCATCAGATCGCCATCGCTCTCTTCGACCACATCGCCCAGATGGATGCCGATCCTGAACTCGATGCGGCGCTCCTGCGGTACGCCGGCATTGCGCTCAACCATACCGTTTTGAATCTCAACGGCGCAGCGCACGGCATCGACCACACTGCGAAACTCAACCAGTGCCCCATCTCCGGTACGCTTGATAACCCGCCCGTGGTGCACTGCAATGATCGGATCGATCAGGTCGCTGCGCAGTGCCCGCAACCGCGCCAAGGTACGATCTTCGTCCGCGCTCGCGAGCCGGCTGTATCCGACCACATCTGCAGCCAGGATTGCGGCCAGCTTACGGTTCTCGCTCATGGGTCGCCTCCTCATCTCCATCATAGCAGGAAGACGGCGGGACGAGGGAATTTTCGCAAATCACGGCCACGCGGCCGCCCGTATCGGCAGTGCTCCACCGCCGAACCCAGACCGATGCCCATTTGCGCTGCCGCTTGCCGGTTGACGACTATCGGTTCATCCTTGTGAATACCCCGGCCGTGACGAGCGTGGCGAGATCACGCGTCATGGCCCAAGGTCAAAGAGATAGAGCATGATGTCGTCCGAAAACCGCTTCACACTCTTCGGCATCATGCTCTGGTGAGGTGTCCATGAACTGCTCGGGCTGCGGTTTCGAGATCGAGGGCGGTTACGCCTTCTGTCCGAAGTGTGGCCGCCGCCAGCCCGTGCCATGCGCCAGTTGCGGCTACGCCTGCGCACCTGATTTCGAATTCTGTCCTAAATGTGGGGCAAGCGTCGGTGCGTCCGCAAAAGCTGCCGAACGGCCTGCTCCGACACCAAGCCGCACCATTGCGCAGCCCTCTCGAGCTCCGTCGCCGAACATCGAAAGCGAAGAGGGGCCGCATTCCGTCTCCGACGCCGATCGACGAACGGTAACGGTGCTGTTCGCCGATCTCTGCGGCTTCACGACACTCAGCGAGCAGCTCGACCCCGAGGTCATGCAGGCGCTGCAGAACGAACTGTTCAAGGAATTGACGGCGGCCGTGCAAGGCTTTGGTGGTTTCGTCGACAAATTCATCGGCGACGCTCTGCTCGCCTTGTTCGGTGCGCCGGTCGCGCATGAGGACGATCCGGAACGTGCGCTTCGAGCCGCTCTCGACATGATCGCCCGGACGGCGCGGCTCGGTGAAAGCACCCGCCACTCCGGCTCGCCGCTGCTGCTCCACATAGGCATAAACACGGGTCCGGTCGTTACTGGCGGATTGGGCATCGGCACCGCCAAATCCTATTCGGTGACCGGCGACACGGTGAATACGGCGCAACGCCTGCAATCGCTGGCTGCACCGGGTGAGGTGCTGGTGGGCGAACTCACGCACAGGCTGACCCGGCATGCCTTCTCGTACGAGTCGCTGGGCGATGTCGTCTTTCGCGGCAAGGCTGGCAGTGTGCTCGTCCACCGACTGGATGCACCGCTTGCGGCGCCGCGTGCAGCGCGCGGGCTCGAGGCGCTCGGCCTCAGTGCGCCCATGATAGGTCGTGATGCGGAGCTCAACAGAATGCTGGCGAGCCTTGACTTGGCGTGCGGCGGCTCGGCCCAGCTTGTCCGCCTCGTCGGCGAAGCCGGTATCGGGAAGTCGCGGTTGGTGAAGGAGTTCGTCGCCCGCGTCGGCGACGAGGATCGTTTTCGCAACGTCGCCGTGCGGCAGGCCACGTGCTCACCGCTGGGTGAACAATCATTTGGCGCCCTGGGTGCAGTGGTGCGCAGCGCTGCCGGGATGATGCAAAACGACAATGGGGACGAAATGCGGGGCAAGCTCGCAGCCTTGCTTGCCGATCTCGGCCTGCAGGGCGAGGAGGCGAAGCGGCTGATGCCTTTGCTCTACCATGTGCTTGGCCTCGGCGACCCCGATGCCACCTTGCAGCATGTCGAGCCCGAGCAGCTGCGGCGGCAAATTCTCTACGCGGTCCGCACAATCATGGAACGGCGGCTTGCGTTGTCGCCGCTGTTGATTGTCGTCGAAGACCTGCACTGGGCCGACTCCGTCTCGCTCGAGGCACTGCGTTTCGTGATGGACAGACTGGAACGCACGCGGCTGATGTTGCTGGTCACGCATCGTCCGGCGTCGGACAACGACCAACTCGACTCAAGTCGGGTCAGCCACACAGCGCTCAGGCTTTCGCCGCTCGACAGCGATGACGGACGCCGCCTGGTGGCGGCGCTTTTCGGCGAGAGCTGGGTAAACGCCGCAGGAGGGCTTCTCGACCAGATCCTCGAGCGCGCGGGCGGCAACCCGCTTTTCTTGGAGGAGATCGTTCGCGGCCTTATCGATCGCGGTGTATTGGTGCGCGAGGGCCAGCAATGGCGGACCGTGGCAGGCGAAGTCGCAACCGGCATCCCCGCCACGATCCAGGCAATGTTGCTTGCTCGCGTCGACCGGCTGCCGCAAGAGGTGCGCCGGTTGGCCCAGGAAGCCGCGGTAATCGGCCCGCGCTTCGATGCCACGCTTCTGAAAGCCGTGGCAGCCGACCCCGGCCGACTGGAAGCGGGCTGCGAACTGCTTTGCGATGCGGAAATCATCGAGGAAGTTGCCGGATCAGGCTCGGTCTCGTCGCAAAGCTACCGCTTTACGCAAACATTGCTGCAGGACGTGATCTACCAGAATCTGCTCCTGCAACGCCGGACCGACATCCACCGCCGGGTAGGTGCCGCCCTGGAGCAACTGTGCGGCGACAAGCCGGAACGGTTCGAGGATCTGGCCGTGCTCGGTCATCATTTCGCTCAGAGCGCCGAGCGGGAGAGGGGCGCGCATTACCTGCAGGCGGCGGGAGATCGCGCTCGCATGATATACGCCAATGACGACGCCCTTCGTTTCTACGAGCGAGCACTGACTGCGTTGGGCGCGATCGGGCAAACACCGCTCAAACTGGCAATTGCAGAGCGCATTGCCGATTTGAGCGGCCCGGCAGGCCGCCGCGAGATTGCACACCGCCACTACGAGGCGGTGCTGCAGGCCTATCGCGAGTCAGCCGATCGTGTCGCGGCGGCGCGCGTTTTGCGCAAGATCGGTCGGCTGTTTTGGGACGTGGGCAAGCGGGACGACGCGGAATCGCGCTACGCTGAAGCGGCAGCGCTCCTCGATGGAGCGGATGCCCCGATCGAGCAGGCGCATCTCTGGCAAGAACGTGGCCGACAGGCGTTCCGCAGCGGAGATCACACTCTTGCGGCAAAATGGGCAGACGCGGCGCTGGATTGCGTACGCTCTCTGACAACGGAACATGTCTCCGATGATGCCACCCTCGTGACCGCCGAGGCACTTAATACCAAGGCTGTTGCGCTGGCTCGCCTTGGGCGAAACCATGAAGCCGTGCGTGAGGTTGAGCGCAGCATTGAATTGGCCGAAGCCGCCGGTCTGCTGGGCGCGGCCTGCCGCGGCTACACCAATCTCGGGGTGCTCTACACGACCATCGATCCGGCGAAGGCGATGGAGGTCTGTCGGCGCGGTCTTGAAGTGGCGCGCCGTATTGGCGATTTGGGTTTCCAGGCGCGCCTCCTCGCCAATCTGGCGGTAGCTTGTTGTACTTTCACGGATCGCTGTCCAACGGAGGGCGTGCCTGCTGCCGAGAAGGCCATCGAGATTGACCGGGCGCTCGACCAGCGCGAGCACCTGCCAGTGCCGTTGATCGTGCTTGGGCAGATCCACCAGTGCAACGGCCATCCGGAACTGGCGATCGGCTTGTTCCACGAAGCACTGGAGGTAGCCCGCGAAACGGGCGAGCCCCAACTTCTGTTTCCGTGCTATGATGGACTCGCAACGCTTAATCTCGACCTCGACAATCTGGCCGAGGCCGAACGCAACTTTTCCCTGGCGCAGGGTATATGCGCCCAGCACGGGCTCGACCCGGAAGCGCTTGTGGTGCTGCCTTTTCTCGACTAGCCGGGATAGGGGGTTGGACATGTCCGCGCCTAGTGAATTGATACCGCTTCAACCGGGCGACCGGGCGCCGAACCTGATACTCGACGCCATTACCCAGGAAGGCAAGATTGCGCTTGACGACTTTCGCGGGCAAAAACCGGTGCTGGTCGGCCTGTTTCGAGGTCTGCATTGTGCGTTTTGCCGGCGCCACATCGCCGCTCAGGCGCGTCTCGATCCGGAGCTGCGCGAAAAGGGCGTGGAGAGCCTGACGGTGGTCAACACGCCGATCGAACGGGCGCGGCTCTATTTCCGCTACCATCCAATGCCGAACCTGCTTGCGGCGTCGGACCCGGAACGCGCTTCACATCGTGCTTTTGGACTGCCCAATCTCGAATTCACCGAGAACGAGACGAACTGGCCGTACAAGGTCGCGATGGCAGCGGCACAGGACATGCGGGTCGACATACCTGGCGAATTGCCCGGTCCCATGGATCCGATGACAGCCGCCGCAATCCTCGACAAGAAGGACCACTACGAACTGACCGAAGCCGACGAGCAGATGATGGCCACGGGACACGGACAACTGGTTGGTCAGTTCCTGCTGGACCGGCAGGGGATCGTCCGCTGGAGCTTCACGGAGGTCCCGGAGGGTGGGCGATACATGTTTGGCGCCCCAAACCCGAAGGAGCTGATGTCAGCCGTGTCGCAAGTCGCCCAATAATGAACTGACAAGTTCACCGTTTATCCGAGCACGGCCTCGACAGTGGCGACAAAGTCATCGAGCGAGCGGTCGCCGCGAATCTCGATGCGCGGAAGGTCGATGAGATCGCTATGGAGGTCCGCCGGCCCGTGCCTGCGGCCGAAGCCTACTCGATAGCCGCACTCCCTAGCCAGCCGGCCAAGCCGTCGGTCGGTGACGGAGAAGGGGGCCGCGAACGCCCTGGTTGGCCGGCCGGTCCAGCGTTCGATGAACAGACGAGAGCGCAGGAGCTCGGCGGCCAGGTCAGCGCTCGACAGACCATCTATGGCGCGATGCGTCGCCATGTGGCTGCCGAAGAAGGCGCCTTCGGCAGCGAGGCGTCGCACCGTCCCGGCGCCCATAAGCGGCGTCGGCGGACCGATGTCGGTGTCCCACTTTGCACTTTCGCCCACCAGGTCCGTCACCAGGAACACTTCCGCGTTCAGGTCGTTGGCGCGCAAGATCGGCCAGGCATGGTCGGCGAAGTTCTGGAAGCCGTCATCGAAAGTGATGAGCACCGGGCGGCCGACGAAAGGCTGACGGTTGGCGATGGATGCTTCCAGCTGCTCGGAGCCAATGGCGTGAAAGCCATTGGCGCGCAGCCATCCCATCTGGCTGGCGAATGCGGCGGGCGTGAGCCGAAAGCGAGCGAGCGCGGCCGGACCTTCATCGGCAACGCCGTGATACATGAGGACAGGGATATGCTGGCGCTGCTCGTTACGTGCGACGTCGCGGCGCAAGGCTCGCGCCCCACCCCAGACGATATTTCGCGCGACGCCGATTTCGATGGGCGCGCGGATCGGCACATGATCGATCACCGGGTCCGTCGCCACATCGCCCGGCGATAGGCGGCGGAAGCGGTCTATGCGGTAGAGCTCGGTCTGGATCGATTGCTCGAGCACCAGGCCTTCGGTCGCTGCCAGCGTCTCGGAGATCGCCTGGGCACCGAATGTGTTCCAGTCGAAGCCCGTCTTTTCGACATTGTCACGCAGCACGAATGCGTGTGCGCTGATGAAACTACCGCCAGGCGCCAACGCCTCGGCAAATTTCTTGGCGATGCGCCGCAACTCGGCGAGATCGTCCAGATAGTAGAGCACCTCCGAACAGAAGATCAGATCCATCTCACCCGGCAGCGTGTCGGCAGCGAAATCGAGTACGCCGAACTCGACATTCGCCTGATTGTTGCATCGGGCGCGGGCTCGCTCGATGGCTATGGCGGAGATGTCGGTTGCGGTCAGATGGCCCACGCGCGGCGCCAGCTGCCGCGTGAAATGGCCCTCCGCACAGGCCAGCTCAAGCGCCCGGCCGATGGGACCGGCAGGCAGGATCTCGATCTGCCGCTCATATTTTTCCTGCTCATAGAGCGAGCTGTAGTTCCAGGGATCCTCGGTCGCGAAATAGCTGTTCCAGAACGCCGTGCGATCCTTGTCGTGCTTGTCCGCGACCCGTGCGCGGCGCGGCGTAACAGGCTCTGACGGTTCAGCGCTCGACCGAACCAGGTCATGCGCCTGTGCGGCCAATTGCGCGAGTTTGCCGAAGTGGCTGTCCTGATCGGGCTCGCTTCCCGCCATGGCAAACGATACCTCGGCTGCAGGCGTGTTTGACGTGGTCGCGCCGGCGCCCTTTTGCGGTGCAGGCGATCCTCCCGCAAGCCGCTCAGCAGGCACTACATCCAGGATCAATTCAATCCAATGATCGCTCGTCACCGTCCCGAGTGCACCGAACTGCACGACAGCCTCGATCCGGCCATCCAGCATCAGACGGGCATAGATCTGATCGATGCCTTCCGGCAGTTCGGTCGCGGTCGGATTGCGAGCGTCGACGCGAATTCCGAGCGTTCGCGCCAGCCTGCGCGGCGTGGCAAGATCGTCGGGTTCGAGAAGCATTTGCTCAAGCTGGTACTGGACGCGGCGAGCCGCTGCGGGATTGTCCCAGATCTTGCCGAGTTCGATGATCAACGCGGTGGTTGCGCTGCCGAACCTCGCCCATCCGGCAGCCAATTGCGCCGGCACCGACAGGCTTCCTGCCATGAGGCCATCGAAGATTACCTTGGCAATCTCATGCGCCCACTTGCGTCCCGCCGGGAGTGCGCGCAGGGGCTGCGGGTCGATCAAGCGCGAGCCTGAGCCGCATTCGGACGCGGCGTTCCGCAACGCCAGCCAAGCAAGCGCTTCAGATGCGGTGCCGCCTTTCGCCGAAATTGAACCCGAGGGATTGTGCGCCACGCCGTCTTACCTGCGCCTGGTTCTGAGGGAGAACAAGTGTCCCGCAACGCGCTTACATCGCCGGTCTGGAAAAAGCAAAAGGCGCCCCGAAAGGCGCCTCTTCATCGCTTGATTCCCCTAGAGGAAACTGGAGCGGGTGAAGCGATTCGAACGCTCGACCCCAACCTTGGCAAGGTTGTGCTCTACCCCTGAGCTACACCCGCTCACACGGCCCTCGGGGCCGCAAGCCGGGCCTATATGGCTGAAGAGCGCGGCGATTGCAACAGGGAAATGACAGGCTTTTTAGCCGCGCCAAATCGCCTGGCCGAACCTTGTCGGCCACGCGGGTGTTCATCGACTTCCCGCATGACGGTCTTGTCTCGGCGGCATCATTGGCCGTAAACGGCTTTGCCGCACGCCGACACAAGGGAAGACCACCAATGCCGAAGACCGAAGCCGAGCTGTTCGCCTTTCTTGCCGATCTCGGCATATCAGTGTCGACCGTGCGCCATCCGCCGCTCTATACGGTCGCCGATTCGCAGTCGCTGCGCGGCGAGATACCGGGCGGGCACACGAAAAACTTGTTTCTCAAGGACAAGAAGGACAATTTCTTCCTGGTCAGCGTCGGCGAGGAGGCGGTCGTCGACCTGAAGCAGATCCACACGATCATCGGCGCCGCCGGCCGGGTGTCGTTCGGCAAGCCGGAGATGCTGATGGAGCTGCTCGGTGTCATTCCGGGCGCGGTCACCGTGTTAGGGCTGATCAACGACACCGAAAGACGGGTCAAGGTGGTGCTCGACCAGGATTTGATGGCACATGCGACAGTCAACGCGCATCCGCTGACCAATGAGGCGACGACGTCGATCGCGTCCGCGGACCTCATCAAATTCGTCGAGGCAACCGGACATGATGCTGCTATCTTGAAAGTCTCGGCTTGATCGCCACATGGATGGCGAAAACTGACCTCTAGTTAAGGACGTCGCGCTGCTCCGCTGGGCGCGATCGGAAGGGCGACGACATGAGCGACAACAACAATCCGTTTGGCGGCCAATTCGGCGGCAATTCGGGCCAATACACCACTTCCGTGCAGTACGGCGGCGCCGAGCCGGCCAAGTCGGCACTTGGCCCGACACCCGGCGCAGCACCTGCCGCTGGCGAGCTGATCAAGGACACCACGACCGCCACTTTCGCCGCCGACGTCATCCAGGAATCGCGCAAACAGCCGGTATTGGTCGATTTCTGGGCGCCGTGGTGCGGGCCCTGCAAGCAGCTCACCCCGCTTCTGGAAAAGGCGGTCAAGGCCGCCGGCGGCAAGGTCAGGCTGGTCAAGATGAACATTGACGATCATCCCTCGATCGCCGGCCAGCTCGGCATCCAATCGATCCCGGCGGTCATCGCCTTCAAGGACGGCCAGCCTGTCGACGGCTTCATGGGCGCCATCCCCGAGAGCCAGATTGCCGAGTTCATCACCAAGGTCGGCGGCAAGGGCAATGGCGCGCCGCCGGTCGCCGAAGCACTGGCCGCGGCGGCGGAAGCGCATGCGGCGGGCGATGCGCAGACCGCAGCCGACATTTACGACGCCATCCTGGCGCAGGCGCCGGAGACGATCGAGGCGATTGCCGGGCTGGGCGAGCTTCTGTTCGAGGCTGGCGACAGCGACGGCGCCGAGGCGCTGCTGGCAACGGCGCCGGAGGCCAAGAAAAATGCGCCGGCACTTGCCGCGCTGCGTGCCAAGATGACGCTGGCTGCAGAAGCGGCAGCACTTGGCAATCCAGCTGAATTCGAGCAGCGACTGGCCGCCAATCCCGGTGACCACCAGGCGCGTTTCGACCTCGCCATGATCCAGAACGCCAGGGGCGAGCGCCATGCGGCGGCCGACAATCTTCTGGCGATTATAAAAGCCGACCGGACGTGGAACGAGGACGGCGCCAGGGCGCAGCTGCTGAAACTGTTCGAGGCCTGGGGCATGACCGACGAGGCGACGCTGGCGGCACGGCGCAAATTGTCGTCGCTGCTGTTTTCCTGAGCCGTTTGCCGGCCAAATTGCCGGGGCGTGGCTGTCGGGCCTTGCGGTCGGCGGCCGCCGCGCCAGATTAGGCCGATAACATCGCGCCCGAAGCGGGTCGGAGGAGTGAAGGTGCAGGTCGGAAACGCATTTTACCGGGTCGGCAAGGATCTGCCGGCAACCATTCCGGTGTTTCCGCTTGCCGGCGCGCTGCTGCTGCCGGGCGGGCGCATGCCGCTCAACATCTTCGAGCCGCGCTATCTGCAGATGGTGGATGAGGCGATCGCCGGCGCGCGGCTGATCGGCATCGTCCAGCCCAGCCTCAATGGCGCGTTGCGCGCCGACGGGGAGCCGGAACTGTGCAATGTCGGCTGCGCCGGGCGCATCATCTCGATGGCCGAGAGCGGCGACGGCCGCTATCTGGTTTCGCTGCAGGGCGTCTGCCGTTTCCGCATCACCAGCGAATTGCCGGTGAAGACGCCTTTCCGGCAATGCAAGCTGGCGCCGTTCCTCACCGATCTTGCCGAAGACCAGGCGGCAAGCGAGGTCGACCGGCCGGCGCTGTTGAAAGCGTTTCGCGCTTATCTGCAGGCCAACGATCTCGAAGCCGATTGGGAAAGCGTCAGCCGCGCCGAGAACACCATGCTGGTCAATGCGCTGTCGATGATGGCGCCCTACGGACCGGCCGAGAAACAGGCGCTGCTGGAGGCGCCCGACCTGAAAGCCCGCGCGGAGACGCTGATCGCCATCACCGAAATGGCGCTGGCGCGTGAGAATGAGGACTTTGGCTCCAGCCTGCAATAAGGGCTGAGCCGATGGCTGAAGGGGGATCCAATGGCTGCGGATGGGCGTGACGGCAAGTCGGTCAATGTCGATCCAAAATTGCTGGAGCTGCTGGCCTGCCCGCTGACCAAGGGGCCGCTGGCCTGGGACCCGGTGCGCGGCGAGTTGATCTCGCGGATCGCCAAGCTCGCTTATCCCGTGCGCGACGGCATCCCGATCATGCTGCCCTCGGAGGCGCGGACGATTTCGGCGGAAGACGTGCTGTCGCCGCCGCGATTGGGTGGGCCGGGCTGAATCAGAGCGTCGCTGAAGTTTGCTGAAGGCTGGCGGGACAGCGCCCTGAAGTCCTGCCGGACATCTCCCCCACAAGGAGGGAGATTGCTTGTCGCTCCCGCTTCGCCAGTCTTTATTGTTGAAAAATTGGCTGGATGGCGAAGCCGCCGATCTCCCCCAAGTGTGGGGAGATGCCCGGCAGGGCAGAGCAGGGCGCGAAGGATCATCGTCGCTTCGCATTCGACGAATAAGCTGCGCCTACTGAAAATTCCGCCCCTTGGGCATGACCCTTTCAGCTTTGTCCGAGAGGGTGGCAATGTCGGGCCGGGCAGCCGGCGTCATCTCTTCCAGCAGCACCGTCAGCCACGGTGTCAAATCCTCGATCTTTTCGGCGACGATGTGGATGACGTCGGATTCCGACTGCAGCTTGCCGGTGACCTTGACGAAGCGCGCGCCCATGACGATGGGCCGGAAACGGGTAAAGGTCCGCTCCCAGAAAATGACGTTGGCGACGGCCTTGTCGTCTTCCAGCGTCAGGAAGATCGCATTGCCCTTGCCGGGCCGCTGCCGCACCAGCACCAGGCCGGCGACCGAGACCCGCCTGCCGTCGCGCACCGAGCCGAGATTGGCATTGGGAATGACGCCGGCGCGGTCGAGCCGCTCGCGCAGGAAGGCGACCGGATGCGCCTTCAGCGACAGGCCGAGCGCGCGGTAGTCGTGGATGACGTGCTCGCCGAGCGGCATTGTCGGCAGTTTTGTCTCGGGCTCGAGTTCGCGCAGCCGGATCGCCGGCTGGTCGAACAGCGGCAGCCGTTCGGCGGCGCTCTTGCCATCCAGCGCGCGCACCGCCCACAAGGCTTCACGACGGTCGAGGCCGAGCGAGCGGAAGGCGTCAGCCTGCGCCAGTCTTTCGATTTCGCCGACATCGAGGCCCGAGCGCAGCCAGACATCCCTGACGCTTGTATAGCCGGCGCCGCGCCGCGCCGTGAAAGCTTCCATACGCTTCTCGGCCAAGCCCTTGATCTGACGGAAGCCAAGCCGGACGGCGTACCTTGTCTTGATGACACCGCGCATTTCGGCATGGCGCCCCAGGATGCGGCCCGGATCGAATTGGGCTTTCTCCAGGGTGCAGTCCCAGTCGGAAAAATTGACGTCGACGTCGCGGATATCGACGCCATGGTCGCGCGCGTCGCGCACCAGCTGGGCCGGCTGGTAAAACCCCATCGGCTGCGAATTCAGGATCGCGGCGCAGAACACGTCGGGATAAAAGGTCTTGAACCAGCAGGAGGCATAGACGAGCAAAGCGAAGGAGGCGGCGTGGCTTTCGGGAAAGCCGTATTCGCCGAAGCCTTCGATCTGCTTGAAGCAGCGCTCGGCGAAGTCCTTGGTGTATCCCTTGCCGACCATGCCGTCGATCATGCGCTGGCGGTAATTGCCGATGGTGCCGGTGCGCTTGAAGGTGGCCATGGCACGGCGTAGTTCGTCCGCCTCGCCCGGCCTGAAGCCGCCGGCGACGATGGCGATCTTCATCGCCTGTTCCTGGAACAACGGCACGCCCAGCGTCTTGCCCAGGATTTCTTCCAGTTCCGGCTTGGGGTACTCAGGCATTTCCTTTTTCTGCCGGCGGCGCAGATAGGGATGCACCATATCACCCTGGATCGGACCGGGCCGCACGATCGCCACCTCGATGACCAGGTCGTAGAATTCGCGCGGGCGTAGACGCGGCAGCATCGACATCTGCGCGCGCGATTCGATCTGGAAGACGCCGAGCGTGTCGGCGCGGCAGATCATGTCGTACACGTCGTTCTCTTCCGGCGGCAGGGTGGCCAGCACATAGGGTCGGCCGTAATCATCCCGGGCCTTCGGATAATGGTCGGTGAGCAAGGTGAAGGCGCGCTTCAGGCAGGTCAGCATGCCAAGCGCTAGAATATCCACCTTCAGGATCTTCACCGCGTCGAGATCGTCCTTATCCCACTCGACCATCTTGCGCGCCTCCATCGCCGTCTTGACGATGGGGACGATCTCGTCGAGCCGGTCGCGGGTAATGACGAAGCCGCCGACATGCTGCGACAGATGCCGGGGAAAGCCCATGATCTCGTTGGCGTGGGCGATCACGTGACGGGTCGAGGTCTCGTTGCGGTCAAGGCCGCCGGCATGCGCCTCCTTCTCGCCGAGCTCCGAGGTCGACCAGCCCCAGATCGAACTGGAGAGCGCAATGCGGACATCGTCCGACAGGCCCATGGCCTTGGCCACCTCGCGCAGCGCCGAGCGGCCGCGATAGCTGATGACGGCGGCCGCCAGCGCGGTGCGCTTGGCGCTGTATTTGGAGTAGATGTACTGGATCACCTCCTCACGCCGCTCATGCTCGAAGTCGACGTCGATGTCGGGCGGCTCGTTGCGTTCCTCGGAAATGAAGCGCTCGAACAACGTGTCGATGCGCTCGGGGCCGACCTCGGTGATGCCGATGCAGTAGCAGACGATCGAGTTGGCGGCCGAGCCTCTGCCCTGGCACAGAATGCCCTCATTGCGGGCGAACTGGACGATGTCGTAAACGGTCAGGAAATAGCGCGCATAATTCAGACGCTCGATCAGAGCGAGCTCCTCACTGATGCGCTGCAAGACGGAAGCGGGGACGCCCGCCGGATAGCGCGTGGCGGCCCCCTCCCTGGCCAGACGCTCTAGCTCGGCCTGCGGCCCAAGCCCTGATTGCGTCGGCTCGTCGGGATAATTGTACTGGAGGTCGCTGAGCGAGAAGGTCAGTTCGCCGGCAAAGCGCAGCGTCTCGGCCAGCGCCCGTGGATGGGGGCGGAAGAGACGGGCCATTTCCAGCGGCGGCTTCAGATGGCGCTCGGCGTTGGCCGTCAGCTCCACCCCGACCTCGGCGACCGGCAAATTGAGGCGGATGGCGGTGAGCACATCTTGCAGCGAGCGGCGCTCGGCGCTGTGATAAAGCACGTCGTTGGTCGCCATCAGCGGCACGCCGACGATGTCCGCCATGCCCGCCGCCTGCTCGATGCGGAAACGGTCATTGCCGCGATAATCCGGCGCCATGCCTAGCCGCAAATTAGCGCCGAAACGGTCTTTCAGTTGACGGACCAATGCCAGGGGATCGTCGGCATTCGCCGAGAGATCCGGCAGCACCGCCAGCGACAGCAGGTCGCCCCATTCGAGCAGGTCGCTGCGCTGGAGAAGGGTCGCGCCCTTCTCGTTTTCATCGCGCAAATTGGCTTGCGTCAGCATGCGGCAGAGATGGCCCCAGCCCTTGCGGTTCTGCGGATAGGCGAGAATGTCCGGCGTGCCGTCGCCGAACACCAGGCGGCAACCGGGGTGATAGGCGAGCTTCTCGACCTTGGCCTGCTGCCAGGCGCGCACGACGCCGGCCACCGTGTTGCGGTCTGCCAGTCCGATCGAGGAAAAGCCGAGGAATTTGGCCGCCACCACCAGCTCCTCCGGCTTGGAGGCGCCGCGCAGGAAGGAGAAGTTCGACTGGATGCCGAATTCCGCATAGGGGATGACGGTCAGCGCGTTCATGCGAAGACCCCATGCATGAACCAGCGCGGCGGCACCTGCGGGTTGCCATAGAGGCCTTGCCGGTAGAGCCAGTAGCGGCGGCCGTCGGCATCCTCGATCCGGAAATAGTCACGCGTCGATGTGAGCGGATCGCTTGACGTTTCACGCCACCATTCCGGCGCGATGCGTTCCGGCCCCTCGGCGCGCGCGACCCGGTAGAGCGCGCGGCGCCAGCGGAAATTCATCGGCGGACCCTCAGGCATTTCGGTGGCCGGCACCTCGATCGGCTCGGGCGAACGGAACAGCCGGATCGGCCGTTCCGGCGGGAAGATGGTTGCGCGCGGCGCGTCTTTCGAGCCCGGCTTCCTGAGCGGTGTTTTGCGTTGTGGCGCTTCCGAGAACGGGATGGTGGCGATGGCGCGCTCCGGCAGATGGCTCTCGAGGGCGACCGGTTTCAGCACCGCACTGTCGCCGAGCCTGGCGCGGATGCGGTCGGCAAAGAGTGCCATGTCGGCGCCGTCATCCTCGGCCTCGCCGGTCAAATCGGCCTGCTGCATGTCGAAGCCGGCGGCCGCCAGCACCGAAAGCCGAACCAGGTCGAAGCCGTAGCCGGCATCGATGTCCTGTTCGAGCGCGGCCAGCCGCTCATGGAACAGGCGCTGGATCAGCTTCGGTTCGCGCAGCGGACGCGAGGTGCCGACAGCGATGCGGCTGACGGCGCCGTCGACGCGAAACAACAGCAGCGCCAGCATCCTTGCGCCCTCGCCGCGGCGTTCGAGATCGGCCTTCAGCGTCACCGCCAGCAAGAGCACCAGCCGTTCGATCTCGGCGGTCAGCACGACCGGCTCGGCCAGGTGGCGTTCGACCGAAAGCGAGGCCACCGGCAGGCGCGGCGATACCGCCTCGTCGAGGCGGCCGAGCGCCTGGTCAAGACGCAACAGCAAGGTCGCGCCGAAACGGCGGGCGAGCGGCGCTCGCGGCGCTGCCATGACCGCGCCGGCGGTGCGCAGACCGACGCTTTCCAGGCTGGCGCGGATATCGGCCTCGATGCGCAGTGCGGCCAGCGGCAAGGGGGCGAGCAGCGCTTCCTCCTCGCCGGAGACAACGATGCGGTCGCCGCAAAAGCGCGCTGCCGCCCAGGCTGCACCCGGCGTCGCGGCCAACCCGGCGCGGACATCGAAACCCTGCTGGAAAAACCGCGCAAGGATGTCGTCCAGCATGGCGCGCTCGCCGCCGAACAGGTGGGTACAGCCGGTGACGTCGAGATAAAGCCCGTCGACGCCGTCAAGCGCCACCAGCGGCGTATAGCGGTCGCACCAGTCGGCGAGGCCTTCGAGCAGCCGGCGGTCGGCCTCCGGATCGGCCTCGACAATGTCGATCGAGGGATGCATGGCACGGGCGTCGGCAATGCCCATGCCAGGCTTCAGATGCAGCGCCTCAGCCCGCTCGTCGAGGGCCGATATGCGCTGGGCGTTGCGGTCGCGATGGCTGATCACGAGCGGGAAATGATCCGAAGGCCGGGAACGCCACGACCGTCCCAGGCGCTGGCGCAGGATCCGTTCGGCCGCCAGATGCGGGAACCACAGCGACAGAATTCTCTGGCCGTTTTTCGCGGGGCTTTCTTTCTTCGAATGCGTGTTCATCGGGGTTCCACTCCAGTGTGAATTGTCCAGGCAGAGCGGTGCGGCTCTTGCCGATGCTGACGGTGAAGGCAGGGTGGCCGATCGACCCGGCAAGCGGCCCGGCGATCGTCCGGCGCGATGTCGCTGGTGCAACCGACACGATGAGGCGCACCGGGGCGGCGGTCGGCTCGGCTTCGCCGGCCTGGCGCAGCAGGAATACCGGCCGGCCGGCGTTTTGGGCGCGCGCGTGCAGCCGGCGCGTCGCGGTGAGGTCGAGCCGCTGCGGGCTGCCACGGATTTCGAGGATGATTGCGGCGAGCGCCGTCATCTTGGCGGCCTCCTCGGCTACCCACAGCGCATCGGTGAGTTTCGGCGCCTCGGAAAACAGCAACTGCTCCGGTGCGATACCGAACATGCCCTGCAATCCCCTGGCATAGGGAAAGCCGGCCTCGCGAAAAATCTCCGACGTGCCGATCCACAGCACGGGCAAGGGCTGGCCCTTGAGGATCAGGCTGACAAGCGACAGCACAAAGCCTGCGACGGCCCCGGCATTGCGGGTCTCAAGGCCATGGATTTCGCTCAAGGCAGCTTTCGGAAGGCCGCCGCTGAGGGCCGCATCGAGGCGTTCGATGCCGGTGGCCAGGAAAGCATCCGGCAAAGCTGCGGCAAGCCCGCGCCGGATGATGGTAACATCGGAATCGGGTTCAGGCGCGGCGTGGAGACAGCCCTCAGCACGCGCACGAGGTCGCTCGCCGGCCGGCACGGCCAGGCGCTCGGGCAGCGTTCCCTCGATCTTCGCGATCTGGCGGCGCAGGGCAAAAACAGTCTCCCGCGCCACGGCTGATGTCGCCATGACGGTCAATTTCTCTCATAATTGTTCCTGTTATGTTCCTATAGATTCCAGAGGGTGCCGAAAGAGTCAAGCGGAGTCAGAAGGAATTTATTCCTTGATCAAAGGTGGCGAGGCCAACCTTGGACTTTGGTCGCAGTCATTCGGCGCAAAGAAACAGTCATCGGCCAGGTACCCGTCCATTTGCCGAGTCCGGAGGGAAAGCCTATATGCCGGGATCAAAGGACAAAGCATGGCCCGCATCTACAAGACCCGCACCTGGCACGATGAACTCTCGCCCTCGATCGAGGAGATGGAGTTTCTGGCGCTGGAGGCGTACGCGCATCTGCCCGACGATTTCCGCAAGCTGACCGGCGAGATCGTCATCATGATCGCCGAATTCCCGACCGACGAGATCATGGACGATCTGTCGCTGGAGACGCCGTTCGACCTGCTCGGCCTGTTCGAGGGCCGCGGCATCGCCGAGCGCTGGAACCCGCAGACCGGCGAAGGCCCGAACCGCATCACCCTCTACCGCCGCGCCATCCTCGACTACTGGGCCGAGAACGAAGAGACGCTGGGCGACATCGTCACCCACGTGCTGATCCACGAGATCGGCCACCATTTCGGCCTGTCGGATGATGATATGGAGAAAATCGAAGAGGCGGCGGAGTGAGGCTGCGCCGATATTCAGGTGAAGCCGGCCTGCGAACGGCAGCTTCCTGCGCTTCCGGTGCTCGCGTACTTTAAGTACGCTCCGCTCCGGTTCTCGGAAACCACTGTTCTCGGCTCGGCGTGACCTGAATCTCGACACAGCCTGCGTCCGTGCCTGGCAAAGCCTACCAGTCGCTCAGCTTGGTATCCGGCCCGTATTCCTGGCCGTCGATATCCTTCACCACCGCCTGGCCGCAGCGCATCGATTTGGTCTTCTTGTCGTAGGCGTAGGTCGGCGAGCCGTACAGGTGCCAGCCCTTGTTCAGCGCCGCGGTCACCTTGTGGCAGAAGGTTGAATCGTCGGGGGCGGACAAAAAGCGGTAAAGTCTCATGGGTCAGATCCTGTCGTGAGTTCGTCTTTTCGGGGCGGATCATGCGCCGATGGCGGCGGCCTTCGCCAGCAATTTCTCGGCCTGCGCCAGATGCAGCCGCTCGACCATCCTGCCGTTCAGAGCAATCACGCCCTTGCCGGCATTTTCTGGCAAGGCGAAGGCATCCTTCACCGCGCGCGCCTCGGCGAGAGCTTCGGGCGCGGGCGCAAAGGCGCGGTTGGTGGTTTCGATCTGGGCGGGGTGGATCAGCGTCTTGCCATCGAACCCCATGGCAGCGGCTTCCGTGCATTCGCGCGCAAACGCGTCGAGGTCGCGAAAATCGTTGGAGACGCCGTCGAGCATGTCGATGCTGCCGGCCCGCGCCGCCAGCACCATCTGCATCAGCCAGGGCACAAGATAGCGGCGGTCGGGCGTCGCCAGAATGCCGGTTTCCTTGACCAGATCGTTCGTTCCGGCAACGAAACAAACTAGGCGCGAGGCCGGGTCGCGGCCGAGTTCGGCAATGGCGCCGATGTTGAGAATGGCCTTGGGCGTCTCGATCATCGCCCAGAGCTTGACGCTGTCGGGGGCAAAATTATCGTCGAGCACGTCGCCGACTTCGAGGATGTCACGAGGCGTGGCGACCTTGGACAACAGGATGCCGTCGGGAACGAATTTCGCCGCGGCCAGCAGGTCATCGTTGCCCCATTCGCTGGACAGCGCGTTGACGCGCACGATCATTTCGCAGCGGCGTTTCGGTCGGCTGGCGAAAATGCCGGCCAATCTGTCCCGCGCGGCGATCTTGTCTGAGGGCGCGACGGCGTCTTCGAGGTCGATGATCACGGCATCGCAGGCAAGCGTTGCGATCTTGGCCAGCGCCTTGTCGTTGGAGGCGGGGACGTAAAGCACTGAGCGGCGCGGGCGGTAAGGTTCGCTTGTCATGGCCGATCTATGCCGCGTGGGGGCGGGTGAGGCAAGAGTGCGGGCGACCGGTTCCTGATATCGAGCCAACCGCGAAAGCTTGCGCTGCCCCTTGCCTGCCCGCGGAGGGAGAGGAAAGGAGCCTGGCTGGGACAGCGCCAACGTCCGGAAAGATGGCGGGCAGCGCCTCGGCTGGAAGCGCAGGTCCTGCACGAGAACTGCACATCTCTGCGGAAAACCTCCTCCGCTGCGCCCTGCCGTATCCATGCGCAGCCACCACAACAGCGGCATGCAACAGCGAAACCGTTGGTCCTTGCCCTATCGCCTGCGCAGCGAAAGCTGGTGGTTGGTGGATCCGCCCCGGACGGAGGCCCGCCCTTACCTGGAAGCGAGCCTGCTCCCTTTTATCCGCCCACCGGCCGAGCGGACCCAGCCCATCAGGAAAATCCGCGCATGACATCGTTTGCAAGCTTTTCCAGCCGCTTCGGCATCGCCGTCCTGCTCGTGGCGCTGGCGGATTTTTTCTTTTACGGCCAGCCCGCCGGGATCACGGTGCTGCTGTTTGCCATCCTGATCGTCGGCGCGGTGGTCGCTGTGCATCCTGCCGCGCTGAATTCCACCCGACCCTGGCTCAAGCCGGCCGCTTTGTTCGTCGCGCTGCTGCCGCTAGCCGAGAACGTCAGCCCGCTGTCGGTGGCGATAGCTGTCGTGGCGCTGGTGGTGTTTGCGCTGTCCCTGTCCGGGCGGCTACGGCACGGCATCGCCCGCATTGCCGGCCAGGTCGCGCTGTTCCTGGTGGCGGCGCCGCTGCGCCTTATCCGTGACTTTTTCCAATGGCGCCGCACGGTGCGCCGGCTTGGCGGCCGCCGCATCCGCCTGGCGTCCATCATCGTCTGGGTGATGCCGGTGACGCTGGGCGCGGTGTTCCTGTTCTCGTTCGGCGCCGCAAATCCGGTCATCGAATACTGGCTGTCGCTGATCGACCTGATGAAGCTGCTCGATCTCATCCAGCTGGCGCGGATCGTCTTCTGGCTGTTCGTGCTCGCCGGCGTCTGGGCTTTCCTGCGGCCTCGCCTGCCGCGCTTGCTGCGCCGCCTTCCACCTTTGGCGCCGCCTGCAGCCGTGGCCGCACCGGCTGCGACCAAACCCGCCACTACGATCGAGGACGTCGTCTTCGGCAAGGCCGCGATCCTGCGCGCGCTGATCGTCTTCAACGGCCTGTTTGCGCTGCAGACCGGGCTCGACGCCGCCTATCTCTGGGGCGGGGTCGCCCTTCCCGACGGCTTGAGCTATGCCGCCTATGCGCATCGCGGCGCCTATCCGCTGATCGCCACCGCGCTGCTGGCCGCCGGCTTCGTGCTGGCGGCGCTGCGGCCGGGCAGCGAAACGTCAAGCGATCCGCTGATCCGCCGGCTGGTCTATGCCTGGGTGGCGCAGAACATCGTGCTGGTCATCTCCTCCATCCTGCGGCTCGACCTCTATATCGGGGTCTATGCGCTGACCTACTGGCGCATCGCGGCTTTCGTCTGGATGGGGTTGGTGGCATCAGGGCTTGCGCTGATCATTGCCCGCATCGCGCTCGGAAGATCCAACGAATGGCTGTTGTCCGCCAATCTTGCGACGCTATCGGCGACGCTTTATGCCTGCTGCTTCATCAACTTCGCCGCAACGATCGCCAATTTCAATGTCGACCATTCCCTTGAAATGACCGGCGACGGCACGCCTATCGATACCGAATATCTGCGCTCGCTTGGCGCTGCCGCCATGCCGGCGCTGGACCGCCTCTACATGCACCAATTCGGAAACCAAACCACCTATCTGGCCGATCAAATGATGATCGACGACACTATCGCCGAGCAGAGGCAGTGGCGCGCCTGGAGCTTTCGCGGCTGGAGGCTCGTGCAGGTTCTCGACAAGAGAGGTCCGCTCGTGCTTCCTCCACCTACCCAGCCCTTGCAACGTTCAGTGCCGGACCGTTAGATCCATGCCGCATCAGATCCTGGTCGCCGACGACGATCCGCACATTCGCGAGATCATCTGCTTTGCGCTGGAGAAGGCCGGCATGAAGACGCAAGCCGTGTCCGACGGCGCCGCGGCCCTGCAGGCGATCGAGCGCCGCGTGCCCGATCTCGTCGTGCTCGACATCGGCATGCCGGAGATGGACGGGCTGGAAGTCTGCCGGCGGCTGAGGCAACGCTCCGACGTGCCGGTTCTGTTCCTGTCCGCGCGCGACGAAGAAATCGATCGCATCCTCGGGCTCGAAATGGGCGGCGACGACTATGTGACGAAACCGTTCAGCCCGCGCGAGCTGGTGGCGCGCGTCAACGTTATCCTGCGCCGCGCCCGCCCGGTGGCCCCGGACCCCGCCGGTGACAAGAACTTTGCGCATGGCAAGCTCAGCCTGGTGCCGGCCAGCCACGGCGCCAGTTTCGACGGCAAGGCGCTGGCGCTGACGGCGATCGAGTTCTCGATCCTCAGGGGATTTCTGGCGCGGCCGGCGCATGTGCTGGGCCGCGACCTGGTGGTCGCCAGCGCCTATGCCGCCAACATCCACGTCGCCGACCGTACCGTCGATAGCCACATCCGCAACATCCGCGCCAAGCTGGCGGCGGCGGGCTGTCTCGACGCCATCGAAACCGTGCATGGCGTCGGTTTCCGGCTCGGCCGATGCGGCGCCTGAGCGACGCCAAATGGATCGGCACCAAATGGCGGCCAAGGCTGGCCACGGTGGTTCTCGCCATCCTCATCATGGTGCTGGCGCTGCCGCTGGTCGGCCTGTTCTTCTTCCGGCTTTATGAAAACCAGCTGATCCGCCAGACCGAGGGCGAGCTGATCGCGCAAGGCGCCGTCATCGCCGCCATCTATGCACAGAATATCAGTGACGCCGGCATTGCCCCGGAGAAGCTTGGGGTGCCGATGCAGGCTGACAGCGGCGATGCCAGCCGCGGCGACGACACGCCTTACCAGCCGATCGAGCCGACACTCGATCTCGCCTCCGACTATTTGCTGCCGACCCGGCCCGCCGGCATTGTTGCCGCCACCGATCCGGCCTTTGCGGCGATCGGCGCGCGGCTGTCCGGCATTCTCGACACCACGCAGAAAACCACCTTGGCCGGCTTCCGGCTGCTCGACCCACATGGCGTCGTCATTGCCGGGCGCGATGAGGTCGGACTATCGCTGGCCAATGTCGAAGAGGTGCGCACCGCCCTTACCGGCCACTATGCCAGCGCGCTCAGGCAACGAATTCCCGACCAGCCGCCGCCGCCGCTCTATTCGGTCAGCCGGGGCACCAAGGTCCGCGTCTTCGTCGCCATGCCAATCGCGGTCGACGGCCACGTCGCCGGCGTGATCTATCTGTCTCGAACGCCGAACAACATCGTCAAGCATCTCTATGGCGAACGCGGCAAGGTGACGCTGGCGGCCATCGCCATGCTGTTCGGCACGCTGCTGATCGCGCTGGTGTTCCTGCGCACCGTCAGCCGGCCGATCTACGCGCTGATGGAGCGCACGAGGCGCATCGCCGCCGGCGACCGCGACGCCATCCGGCCGCTCGACCATCACGGCACGCGCGAAATGGCCGAGCTGTCCGCGGCCTTTCTCGACATGGCCGAAAAGCTGCAGGCGCGCTCCGACTCGATCCAGACCTTTGCCACCCATGTCTCGCACGAGCTCAAATCGCCGCTGACGGCGATCCAGGGCGCGGCCGAACTCTTGCGCGACTCCGGCGAGGCGATGGACGCGGCAGAGCGCAAGCGGTTTTCCGGCAACATCGTCAACGATGCCGGAAGGCTCAATCTGCTGGTACGGCGCCTGCTCGATCTGGCGCGCGCGGAAAACCTGGCGCCGAGCGGCGAAAGCACGTCGCTCGATGCGGCGCTGGCATTGCTGCCGGTGGACGGCAGGCTGGCTGTGACCATCGAGACGGGCGGCGAAACCGGTCTGCGCATCTCGGCCGAGAATGCGGCGATCGTGCTTGCCAACCTGATCGACAATTCCGCCAGGCACGGCGCGACCCAGGTTTTGCTGGCGGCTGCCAGCGCCGAAGGCAAGGTGACCATTGCGGTCAGCGACGACGGCGCCGGCATCTCGCCGAGCAACAGGGCACGCATTTTCGAGCCGTTCTTCACCACGCGGCGCGAGTCCGGCGGCACCGGCATGGGCCTCGGCATAGTGCTGGCCCTCCTGAAAGCGCATGATGGCACGATCGCGCTGGTTGACTCCGGGCGCGGCACGCGCTTCGAGATCATTGTGCCGGCGGCGTGAAGGATGCCGGCGGCCGGATCGGAGAACAAAGTGCGCTACGACACCGTCATCATCGGCGGAGCCATCGTCGGCTCCTCGGTCGCCTATTATCTGCGCGAGGAAGGCTTTTCCGGCTCCATAGCGCTGATCGAACGCGACCCGCAATTCGCCCATGCGGCAACGACGCTGTCCATGGCCTCGATCCGTCAGCAATTCTCGATTCCGGAAAATATCCGGCTGTCGCAGTTCACGCTAAACCTGTTCCGGCGGCTGAAGGAGACCTTCGGCACCGATGCCGATATCGGTTTTCGCGAAGGCGGCTATCTCATCCTGGCCGGCGAGGCCGGGTTGCCGATCCTGAAAGCCAACCACGAGGCGCAGGTCGCCGAGGGCGCCGACATTCTGCTCGAGGACGCCGACCAACTGGCAAAGCGCTTTTCATGGCTGTCGACCGAAGGCATCAGCGCCGGCGCCTTCGGCCGCAGCGGCGAGGGCTGGTTCGACGCTCATGCCATGCTGACGCTGTTCCGCAAGGCGCTGCGCGACAGACAAATCGATTTCATCGCCGCCGACGTCACCGGCATCGAGAGGCAGGGCAACCGCGTCACCGGCGTGGACCTCGACAATGGCGAAAGACTGCAAGCCGGCATCGTCGTCAATGCCGCCGGGCCGAATGCCGGCAGGGTGGCCGGCATGGCGGGACTCGTGCTGCCCGTCGAGCCGCGCAAGCGCAACGTTTTCGTCTTCGAGGCGCGGGAAAAATACGCCGACATGCCGCTGCTGGTCGACCCATCCGGCATCTATGTCCGGCCTGAAGGCTCGGTCTATCTCACCGGCGGCGCCGAGCCGGAGGAGGGCGATGGCCCCGCCGACCCCCGGGATTTCGACGTCGACTGGCCGCTGTTCGAAGAGGTGATCTGGCCCGTGCTGGCAACCCGCATCCCCGCCTTCGAGGCGATCAAGCCGACCCGCGCCTGGGCAGGCCATTACGACTACAACACGCTCGACCAGAACGCCGTGGTCGGCCCGCATCCAGAGGTCGGCAATTTCATCTTCGCGAATGGGTTTTCAGGGCATGGGCTGCAGCAGGCGCCGGCCGTCGGCAAGGCGCTGGCGGAGCTGTTGGTGCATGGCGGGTATCGGACGGTGGATTGCTCGGCGTTTGGGTACGAACGGGTGGTCGAAGGGCGGGCGTTTCGGGAATTGAACGTGATTTGAGGCGGGCGGAATAGGATCGCTCTGTCGAGTTCCCGCCCACCCCCTCTGCCCTGCCGGGCATCTCCCCCGCAAGGGGGGAGATTGGCAGCTTCGGCGAAGGCGCCATTCTTGCAACGTCGGCGATTGGCGAAAGCGGTCGCGGCATCTGATCTCCCCCCTTGCGGGGGAGATGGCCGGCAGGCCAGAGGGGGTGCTGTCCCGCGAGCGTCTAAGCAACCATCGCACTGACAGCCATCGCGTTCCCCAGTGCACGCCCGGCGGCCGTGTTGTCGAAAATCCCCCAGACCTCGGCACCGGAAGCGGCCGTTGCTTCCACTTGCCGCGCAAACCGGTCGAGCGTTTCGGTATCGTAACCCGAATAGTAGATGCGCGGCGCGCCGTGCCAGCGGAAATAGGCAAGGCCGGGCCAGCCACCCGGCCCTGCTGCCTCCGGAACCGAAGCCGGGTCGGCGGCGACCCGGGCGACCTGGTGACCGGCCAGCAGTGCGTCCGTCTCGGCACTGAACCAGGTGGGATGGCGCGGCTCGCATGCCAGCCTTGCCCGGATACGCTTGCCCAACATGTCGAAGAAACCGCCGGCGACCTCCGGCTCGAAGGGCAAGCTCGGCGGCAGCTGCACCAAAAGCACGCTCAGCTTTTCGCCGAGACCTTCGACCTGCCCGAGAAAGTCCTCTGTCAGCCCCTCGCAATCGGCGAGGCGATGCTCATGGGTCATGCTCTTCGGTGCCTTGACCGCGAAGCGGAAGTGCTCCGGCACGGCGTGAGCCCAGCGCTCATAGGTCTCGCGGCGGTGCGGCTTGTAGAACGAGGTGTCGATCTCGACGACCGGAAAGCGTTTTCCGTAACGTTCGAGATGCGAACCGGACTGCGGAAACTCAGCCTTGTATCGAGACGGAATTCCCCAGCCGGCGGTGCCTATGAGAGATCGGCGATTTCCCATGCTGGGGATGTGGACCGGATGAAGCGCGGGTCAAGGGCGGCAAGGAGGCGTTGCTCAGCAGGGTCCTGAACACCGTTCCGCATTGCCCGATAACCTTGCCCGCCTTGACTGCCCAACCCGGTCGGCAATTGCGCCCGATGCGGCGTCAGCCCTCGCGGGAGAACCAGAACGCGTCGGCCATGCGCTTCATGCCGATACGCTCGTAGAAGCCGACGGCGTCGGGCATCGAGATCAGGCTGATGGCGACCGAAGGCCCAAGCTGCCGGCGGGCCTCGTCCATCAGGCCCTTGCCGATGCCGACGCCTTGCGCCGATTGCGACACGGCGAGCTCTGAGACGTAGCACACCCAGGAAAAATCGGTGATGGCCCTGATAACGCCGATCAGCGGCCTGCCTTCGATGTCGAGCCGCGCCTAGGTTCGCGCCCGAAAGCATCGCCTGCAGCCGGGCGTCGTCATCGACGGGGCGTGTTTCGCCGAGCGTGGATTCGACCAGCACGCGGCGGAACTCGGCGACGTCGAGCTCAGGCTCCCTGGCATAGATAATCTTCGATTGTGCGGTCATGGGCGCAAGGTGCACCAACGGCAGCCGGTTTTAAAGACAGTGCCGCGCCGATCTTTCGATCGGGCCGCGCACCAACAGTTGCCTTTTATTTGCCGGCGGCTTTGTGTAAACCGGGCGCAGCAAACCCTGACGCAACGAATTATCGATCAAGAACGGGCAAAAGCCATGGAAAAATTCACCAAGCTCACCGGCGTCGCCGCACCGATGCCGATCGTCAATGTCGACACCGACATGATCATCCCCAAGGATTATCTCAAGACGATCAAGCGCACCGGGCTCGGCAGCGGCCTGTTCGCCGAAATGCGCTACAAGGACGATGGCTCGGAAAACCCCGACTTCGTGCTCAACAAGCCAGCCTACCGCAAGGCGCAGATCCTGGTCGCCGGCGACAATTTCGGCTGCGGTTCGAGCCGCGAACACGCGCCGTGGGCGCTGCTCGATTTCGGCATTCGCTGCGTCATCTCGACCTCGTTCGCCGACATTTTCTACAACAACTGCTTCAAGAACGGCATCCTGCCGATCACCGTCAGCGCCGAAGACCTGGAGAAGCTGATGGACGACGCCTCGCGCGGCTCCAATGCGACGGTGTCGGTCGACCTCGAGGCCAAGGAAATCCGCGGCCCCGACGGCGGCGTGGTCACCTTCGACCTCGACGACTTCAAGCGCCACTGCCTGCTGAACGGTCTCGATGATATCGGCCTGACCATGGAGAAGGCCGGCGCCATCGCCTCGTTCGAGAAGAAGAACGCTGCCGAGCGTCCTTGGGCCTGAGTGGTACGAGATGGCCCGGCCGCCACAAAGCCGGGTTCGTGGCGGCTGAACGGAGGGGACAGTCATGACACGTTTTCTTCTTGCCGGCGCCTGCGCGCTGGCGTGGATGCTGATGCCGGTGGCCGGCGCGCAAGCACAGACCGACAAGATACTCGTGCCGGCAGAAGATCCGTCCGCCGCCGATCCGGGCGCGTCGAGCAATGCGGCCCTGGCGGACGATGACAGCCAGGGGTCGGTCCCGTTCGAGGGCGGGCAGCTGACCATTACCGAGCCAGAGCAGGATGGCGAAAAGGTGCTGGCCTATGACGGCAAGCAGCTGGCCAGCAATTACGACGTGTTCTTCGACAGAACAGTCAAGGTCGGCGGCGTCAACGTGGCGCTGGTCGATGTCGGCGACGGCGGCAACCAGTGCGGCCCGGCCAAGGTCATCGTCTGGAAACGGAAGGCGGCGAGATAAAGAGCATCACGGTCGAACAGGACGAATGCGGCGCGCCGCCGGCGGCGGTCGCCGACAATGCCATCTATTTCGTGCCTTATCTGTTGCCGGGCGATACCCAGCAGGCGCTGCAATGGTCGCCCAGCGAAGGGCTGACGATCTCGGGCGACCTGACCTACGCGCCGGAGCCCGGCACCGACTGGAAGGACGTCGATCCGGCCAAGTACCAGAACATCATCGACGCCTTCCACAATGAAGCCGTCTACAAAGCGGCGCAGACGCTGCTCGGCGACACCATGCCCGACATGGCGACCAGCCTGCTGGTCGGCGGCGGCACCGAAAAGACGGCGTCGGGCGCCTTCTACGCCACCGGCTGCGTGCCGCACGCATGCGGCAGCAATGACGGTTTCATGGCGGTCGACCCGGCCAAGCACACGCTCTACTTCGCCCGGCGCGGCGACAATGGCGAACCGCAGGCGTGGCCTGACGTGAAGACCTGGCCTGCGGATGTGAAGGAAGCAATGGACAAGGCGCAGGAGTCGGGGAACTAGGGTTCGCGGCAGCGCGGCGAACACTCGGTGTTCATGCTTGTTCCGTCGCGATCCGTCACACCCCCCCTCTGCCCTGCCGGGCATCTCCCGCTCAAGGGGAGATCAGACGTCACTCTGGCTTTCGCCAATCGCAAATGTGGAAAGCGAGAAAGGCGTCCGAACTGCTAATCTCCCCCCTTGAGGGGGAGATGGCCGGCAGGCCAGAGGGGGTGCTGTCCCGCCGACGACCAAGATTTGCACCTGACTTGGCCCATGGTCTGGCCGGCCCTTTTCCTGCAAAGTGTCCGAAACCACAGCGAGGCTCCATGCGCACACTCATCTCCACCGGTTCGCCCTTCGAAAAAACCGCCGGCTATTCGCGCGCGGTGGTGCAGGGCGACTGGTGCTTCGTGTCGGGAACGACCGGCTACGACTATGCGACGATGACCATGCCGGAAACGGTGGAGGCGCAGACGCGCAATTGCCTGGCGACCATCGCCGAGGCGCTGAGGGATGGCGGCTTCGACATGGCCGATGTGGTGCGGGCGCATTACTACATCACCGACCAGGCCATCGCGGACGTCGTCTTCCCCATCCTCGGCGAGGCTTTCGGCGAGATCAGGCCGGCGGCGACGATGATCGTGTGCCAGCTCAACAAGCCGGAAATGAAGATCGAGATCGAAGTCACGGCGCTGCGGCGTACGGCTTGAGGAGGCAAAGCCATGACGGTCCGGCGCATCGTGGCCAATATCGGGACACCAGACGCGGCAGCGGCGAAACGCTTCTATCAGGACGTGCTTGGCCTCGATGTGCTGATGGATCAGGGCTGGATCGTCACCTACGGGTCCGACGAACGAATGCAGGTGCAGATCAGCTTCATGGCCCAGGGCGGCTCCGGCACGCCGGTGCCGGACCTGTCGATCGACGTCGACGATGTCGATGCGGCGCTGCAATGCATGAAGGCCGCCGGCTTTGCCGTCGAGTATGGTCCGGCCGACGAACCCTGGGGCGTACGGCGGTTTTATGTGCGCGATCCGTTCGGCCGGTTGGTGAATATTTTGTCGCACAAGTGATTTGTTCCTCTCCCCCGCCTCTGGCCACGGCGAGGAACCCAGGTCTTGAGACGCGGGCGCCGTCGTAGCGTTCTTCATCCCCTTGCGCCGCAAGCTCTTGGCGTTTAGCAAGGCCGCGGTTTCTCCAAACAGCATCGGACGGTTCTCCATGGCTTCGAAAAATCTTCTCCTGCTCGCCGGCGACGGCATCGGCCCCGAGGCGATGGCCGAGGTGAAGAAGCTGATCGCGGCCATGAACGCAAGGCTCGGCAGCGGTTTTGCCACTGATGAAGGCTTGGTCGGCGGCTGTGCCTACGACGCGCATGGCGCGGCGATTTCCGACGCCGACATGGCAAAGGCGATGGCTGCGGATGCGGTTCTGTTCGGCGCCGTTGGCGGGCCGAAATGGGACAAGGTGCCTTACGAGGTGCGTCCCGAGGCCGGGTTGCTACGGCTGCGCAAGGACATGGAGCTGTTCGCAAATCTGCGCCCCGCCATCTGCTATCCGGCGCTGGCCGCGTCGTCCTCGCTGAAGCAGGAAGTCGTCGAGGGCCTCGACATATTGATCGTGCGCGAGCTTACCGGCGGCGTCTATTTCGGCGAGCCGAAGCAGATCATCGATCTCGGCAACGGCCAGAAGCGCGGCATCGACACGCAGGTCTACGACACGTTCGAGATCGAGCGGATTTCAGGCGTCGCCTTCGAGCTGGCGCGCACGCGCAAGAACCACGTGACATCGATGGAAAAACGCAACGTCATGAAATCCGGGGTGCTGTGGAACGAGGTCGTCACCCAGACCCACACAGCCAGATATGCCGACGTCAAACTCGACCACATGCTCGCCGATGCCGGCGGCATGCAGCTGGTGCGCTGGCCAAAGCAGTTCGACGTCATCGTCACCGACAATCTGTTTGGCGACATGCTGTCCGACATCGCCGCCATGCTGACCGGATCGATCGGCATGCTGCCGTCGGCCTCGCTCGGCGCGCCCGATGTGAAGACCAAGAAGCGCAAGGCGCTGTACGAGCCGGTGCATGGCTCGGCGCCCGACATTGCGGGACAGGGCATCGCCAACCCGATCGCCATGATCGCGTCGTTTGCCATGTGCATGCGATATTCGTTCGGGATGGTCGATGAGGCCGACAAGCTCGAAGGCGCAATAGCCGCCGTGCTCGACGACGGGCTGCGGACGAAGGATATTTTGTCCGAGGGCATGACCGAAGTCGGCACTGTCGCAATGGGCGATGCCATCATCGCCAAGTTCCTTGGCTGATCGGCGGTCTACCCCGGTCACACCTAAAACGGGATCTCGTTGTTGGGTGGGGGTTCAGTTGTCTCGTGGCTGATGTTCTCTACGATGCACTTTGCCCGATGGTACAGCTCGTCAAAGGTGATGATCTCGGGCGCGCGGATGTTGCGTCGATAAAGCTCGAAGCAGGCGATCTTGTCGTCGTTCCCCGCTATCTCCGATAAATTGCCGACGATTAGGTAGCTTTTCGGGTCCACCGCGTAGAGATAGCCATTCTGATCGTTACCTTGGCCGTCTTTCTGGCGGTCGCGGAATCGGTTGCGTGTGAACTCAAAGGTCGTTTTCTGTACTTGGGTTACGGCGCTTGATAATTCGTCGGACACCGCCCAACAACCGGCTCTGTAGAAATCCGACTGCAGAAGCTCGGTCATGTTCCGTTTTATTTCGATCAGAACGTACTGGCTTACCTCGGCGCGAGTGTGCATCAGTCCATCCGCGCGCTTTCCGGCATGGTCGAATGCGCTGCCGGTCGTTGTTGCCTCCAGCTTCTTGGCGACTTTGTCGAGGAAAACGTAATTAAGCCCGTGTCCGAATATCCATGTATTGCGTTCGAAAAAGCCCTGCCAATCGGCTTCGGAAACACGGTTGTTCAGATTGTTTTCGAACTCGCGCAGCGCCTCGCGTTTAGCGGCCACAGCATAGATATCAGCGTGGAGTTCTGGTGCGTTAGACAGCCCTTTCAAAAGCTCATCACCGCGCGAACTCGCGAGAAGTGTTTTTAAGGTCTCCAACTGAATGTTGCTGAGACCGATGCGCACCTTCTTCACGTCGCTTAGGTCGAGCGCAGCCAGCAGAGAAACAAACTGCCTCAGGTGCGACAGTTGGAAGTTGTTGAGCTGAAGGCTGCCGTCTTCCTGCCAGCCGTAGGTCTTGTGAAATTTCAGCTTCGTTAGCTTGAACGTACCAAATCCTTCTTGTCCTTGACATAGAAAACCGACACTGCCAGCCGCGATCGGGGTGTCACCTCGACCTCGGCAAGTAACGTTTCGTCTTCGGATACTAGCGTTGCATAAGCCCCCTCTCGGCCTGGGTGCACGTAGAGGGTTTCGGGAATGTAATTCTTTAAGTACTCGACATCGGATGACATGAAAGTCCGCCCCGGCGGCCTGCTGTTCGCTCAAACGTAACATAAACTGGAGCATTCCCCACACAGCGAGATCGGCGCAAACCAAAGTGCCGCGTTTCCACCCCTAACTGATGCCGTCGCGACTAAACCCTGACCCCCTGCGGCACCGGCCCCCACTGGTTTTCGTGGTCCTGAGTCGGGATCAATCCGAGGATCAGGGCGAGGATCAGCGTGGCCGGAGCGAACATGAAGGTGATTGCGAAGTAAGGTATTGCCAGCCAGCCGGTCAGGCCGATGTCGTGCAAGCGGCGCACGACGAGCCCGACCCAGGGCAGGAACGTCGCCAGCCAAAACAGCCCCCAGACGCCGATCATCACAATCGGCCAGTTGCCGGCATCGAAATTGCCGACGGCCTGGTCGGCGAGGGCGCCGGCAATTCCGACCAGGATGAAGCTGACGGTCCAGAACAGGCAGTAGCCCCAAAATTCCTTGCGGCGGGCGCGTTCGGCGAAGTTGATGTAGTTGCGCGTCACGCCTCGCCAGAAATAACCCGGCAGTCCGCTATCGCGAACCGCGCCGTCTTCCGCCAGGCGGCCGAAATGCTGTGGCGCGGCTGAAGCGGCAGCGGCCTTGGGCGGCGCGGCGCTTGCCGCTGGCGCAGCGGTGGCGGGACTGGCGGGCTGGGCGCGGATTGAAAAAACGTCGCGCGCCTGACCGCTTGCCGGCAGAAACTCGACCACTGCGCCGTTCGCGATCACGGTATCACGGCGCAGATCCTCGCGCGCGAAGGTGTAGCGGTTGCCGTCCGCCCCGGTGATGAAGCCGAAACCCTGGGCCTCGTCATAGTGAAGAACTTCGCCGCGCATTTAGCCTCGCCCCCGTGCAGGCACAGACTGTTCAAAGTTGCGGCGGACTGCAAGGGGGTGGACGAAATGGAGGGCAAACGGTTCAGGCATGAGTTGCTTTATTTTCCGGTGCGTTGGCGCTGCCCCTCACCTGCCTGCCGGCATCCTCTCCCGTATAGTGACGGGGAGAGGGGTCGCTGTTATCGACGATTCCGCCAATCACCAACGCTGCAAGAAGAGCGCCAAGGCTGCGGTCCGCCCTTTCTCCCGTCACTATACGGGGAGAAATGCCCGGCAGGGCAATGAGGGGCAGCGCCTGCATTTGTAATTGGCCGATAAGAGCCTCAAACCGGCCGCTTCTTCGGCTTCTTGTTCTTCGGCGGTCCCGCCTTGTCGAATTTCGGTTTCCCGGCCCAAGGCTTTGCATCGCCGGCGGGCCGTTCCCGCTTCTCGAATTTCGGCTTGTGTGCGCTTTGCGGCGCCTCGAACGGGCGCTTGCCGCGATGCGGCTTCTTGTCGGGCTTCGGCGCCTGGTAGCCGGCGCGCGACAGGTCGGGCGTGCCGTCCAGCCGCTTCACCACGATGTTGCCCTGCAGCTTCTTGTCGGGGCCGATGGCGGCGAGGAAGCGATCGGCCCAGTCGGCCGCGATCTGCACGTAGGTCTCATCCTGCTGCATCTTGATGGAGCCGATCTCGCGCTTGGAGATGTTGCCGGTGCGGCACAGCATCGGGATCAGCCAGCGCGGCTCGGCATTCTGCTTGCGCCCGATCGACAGCGAGAACCAGACACTGTCGCCGAAATCGTCGCGCCGGCCTGGCGCTTCATCGCGGCGCTCGAATTTTTCGCCCGCCGGTTTGTCACGCGAAGGCGTGAACGGTGCGACATCCGTAAGCTCCTCGGGCGCCGAGCGGCTGGCGCGGCATTGGCGCACGAAGGCGGCGGCCACCTGTTCGGCGCCATGCCTGGCCAGAAGCGCGTCGATGAAGCCGCGCTCGTCCTCGGCAATCGGCTCTTCGAAGGCTGGATCGGCAAGGATGCGCTCGTCGTCGCGCTTGATCACGTCGTCGGCGGAGGGCGGGCTCGCCCATGTCGCCTTCAGCCCGGCATTCTGCAGCAGCCGTTCGGTGCGCTTGCGGGCGCCGTTGGGCACGATCAGCGCGCTGACGCCCTTGCGTCCGGCTCGGCCGGTTCGGCCGCTGCGGTGCAGCAGCGTTTCGGGATTGGTCGGCAGATCGGCGTGGATGACCAGTTCGAGATTGGGCAGGTCGATGCCGCGCGCTGCGACGTCCGTGGCAATGCAGACTTTGGCGCGGCCGTCCCGCATCGCCTGCAGCGCGTGGGTGCGTTCGTTCTGGCTGAGCTCGCCCGACAGTGCGACGACGGAAAAATTGCGGTTGTTGAAGCGTGCCGTCAGATGATTGACGGCGGCGCGGGTGTTGCAGAACACCAGCGCGTTCTTCGCCTCGTAAAAGCGCAGCACGTTGATGATGGCGTTCTCGCGGTCGGGATAGGCGACATTCAGCGCCCGGTATTCGATATCGAGATGCTGCTTTTCCTCGCCGCCGGCCGAAATGCGCACGGCGTCGCGCTGATAGCCTTGCGCCAGCGTGGCGATCGAGCGCGGCACGGTGGCCGAAAACATCAGCGTGCGGCGCTGAGCCGGTGCGGCATCGAGGATGAATTCGAGGTCCTCGCGAAAGCCGAGGTCGAGCATCTCGTCGGCCTCGTCCAGCACCACGGCTTTCAGCGCCGACATGTCGAGGGAGTTGCGGGTGATGTGGTCGCGCAGGCGGCCGGGCGTGCCGACGACGATGTGGGCGCCGCGCTCCAGCACGCGCCGTTCGGAGCGCATGTCCATGCCGCCGACGCAGGACGCGACGGTGGCGCCGGTCGGCGCGTAGAGCCATTGCAATTCGCGCATCACCTGCAGAGCGAGCTCGCGCGTCGGCGCCACGGCCAGCGCCAGCGGTGCGCCAGCCTGGTCAAAACGCTCGGCGCTTCCAAGAAGGGTCGGCGCCAAAGCGAGGCCGAAGGCGACGGTCTTGCCTGAGCCGGTCTGCGCCGACACCAGAGCGTCGGACTCGCCGAGCTCCAGCACGGCCTTCTGCACTGGCGTCAGCTCGGTATAGCCGCGTTTTTCCAGCGCTTCTGCCAGCGCAGGAACAATAGCTTCGAAATTGGACATCTCACTCTTTCGGAATTCAGGGTCTGGGCTCATCATGGAGCACATGCCGGGGCTGACGCACGCCAGCCAAACACTATTTGGGCGTTCGTACTTCTTGCGGCCGCTATTGTACAGGGCAGGCGTGTGCCTGGCCGCAATTGACTCCTGACGCAAACCGCGTAAAAGCCGGCATCGAACGGGATCATTTTCGATGCGCGGCCTTCTGATGGCTCTTCTTGCCTTCGACTTCCCCGGCCACAATCATGGGGCCGGGCGCGTCGGCGCGTCTTACCGTTCCAGCAAAACCATGGCCAAAAAAACCACCACCACGGTGTGATTCCCTTGGCCTAACCACCCTCTCCCGGGTCCGGTCCGGGGGACGGAACCCGCATTGGCCGGCGGGTTTTCTCCAAAAACCAAGCGGAGAGGGACAGGAGATTTCTGATGAGTTTCAAGGTTGCGGTAGTCGGCGCCACGGGCAATGTGGGTCGCGAAATGCTCAACATACTGGAAGAGCGCGGCTTTCCGGTAAGCGAAGTCGTGGCGCTGGCCTCGCGGCGCAGCCAGGGCACCGAAGTGTCGTTCGGCGACCGTTCGCTGAAGGTCAAGACGCTCGACCAGTATGATTTTTCCGACACCGACATCTGCATCATGTCGGCCGGCGGCAACGTCTCGAAGGAGTGGTCGCCGAAGATCGGCAAGCAGGGCTGCGTCGTCATCGATAACTCGTCGGCCTTCCGCTATGATCAGGACGTGCCGCTGATCGTGCCGGAAGTGAACCCGGATGCGATCTCGCTGTTCACCCGCAAGAACATCATCGCCAATCCGAACTGCTCGACGGCGCAGCTGGTCGTGGCGCTGAAGCCGCTGCACGATGTCGCCACCATCAAGCGCGTCGTCGTCGCCACCTATCAATCGGTATCCGGCGCCGGCAAGGAAGGCATGGACGAACTCTTTACACAGACCCGCGCGGTGTTCGTCGCCGATGGCGTCGAGGTCAAGAAGTTCACCAAGCGCATCGCCTTCAACGTCATTCCGCATATCGACGTCTTCCTCGACGACGGCTCGACCAAGGAAGAGTGGAAGATGGTCGCCGAGACCAAGAAGATGCTCGACCCCAAGATCAAGCTGACGGCGACCTGTGTGCGCGTGCCGGTGTTCATCGGCCATTCCGAAGCCGTCAACATCGAGTTCGAAAAGCCGATCACCGCCGACGAGGCGCGCGATATCCTGCGCGAGGCGCCGGGCTGCCAGGTCTTGGACAAGCGCGAGGATGGCGGCTACATCACGCCGCTGGAATCGGCCGGCGAGGACGCCACCTTCATCTCGCGCATCCGCGAGGATTCGACCATCGACAACGGCCTGTCGATGTGGATCGTCTCCGACAATCTGCGCAAGGGCGCGGCGCTCAACGCGGTGCAGATCGCCGAGCTTCTGGTCGAGCGCGGCCTGATCCAGCCGAAGAAGAAGGCGGCATAGTTTATTCGCTCACGGGCCGTATCGCCGCTGCCGCGGCGGGCCCTCCGCGGGGGCGCCGGAAAGCCGGCGGCCCGCAGTCGCGGGCTCGGCCTTCGGCCGAAGCCTTCCTTCTCCCCGTTCACGGGGAGAAGGTCCCGGCAGGGGGATGAGGGCAGCGCTGACCTCTGTTGAGAAACGCCTTTGAACGATCCCACCAAAATCGTGCTGCGACCCGCCACGGCTTTGGATGCCGCGACCATCGCCATTGTCATGCGGGCCGCACTTGGCTCGTTCTCCTGGATGCCGGTCATCCACACGCCGGATGAGGATCTTGCCTTCATCCGCGAGATCGTGCTGTCCCGGCAGCAGGTGACGGTCGCCGAGGCCGGCACCGGCATTGTCGGCTTCATTGCCCTGAGCGGCGATTGGGTGGAACAGCTCTATCTCGACCCCGCCTGGATTGGGCAAGGCATCGGCAGCCGGCTGCTGGTGCAAGCGACCGCCGCGCTACGGATCGTTAAACTGCATTGCTTCCAGGGCAACACCGGCGCGCGTCGCTTCTACGAGCGCCATGGCTTTCGCCCCGAGGCGTTCGGCGCGGGCACCACCAACGAAGAAGGCCTGCCGGATATTCTCTACGTGCGTCGGCTTGATATTCAGCCGGCGTTATCCTTGGCCAGTTGGCGCAATAACTCCATCGCTTCCTCGGCCCGCTCAGCGGGCACGAACAGATGGTCATGATAGAAAGCAGAGACCGGATTGACGCCCATGCCGGCGGCGGCCAGCCGGGCGGTGATGGCGGCGAGGAAGCCGACGGCTTCCAGCGAGGAGTGGACGTTCAGGGTGATCATGCGGCAGCGGAACGAAGCGGTCAGCCCGGCCGCCCGTGCCGCGTCCTCGGTCACGATCAGTGTCACACCCTCGCGCTCGCGAAAGACCATCACGGGATCGAGGCCTGCCTGCCGGCTGATTCCAGGTGTGAGCGTAGCGAACACGTAGACGTCCGGCAGCAGTTCCGGCGTCATCGCCGCCAGCAGCTTTTTCAGATCAGTCTCGCCGGCCATTCGCTCGTCTCTCGCCCAGCCCTATCAATAGCCGTGACTGGTGGATGTCGATAGTCCGTCAAGGTGGAGGGACAGCGCCCCCCTCTGCCCTGCCGGGCATCTCCCCCGCAAGCAGGGAGATCGGCGGTTTCGATGCTCCGCTCATTCATGGAACATTGCCGAAGCGGTCGAGCGTGTAATCTCCCCCCTTGCGGGGGAGATGGCCGGCAGGCCAGAGGGGGGTGTGAAGGATCGCCACGCAGCGGCTTTTGCTTGCTGCTACCCAAAAAGAATCCGCACCCTGTAGGATCGCCGCCCCATCGCTCGTCCTTGGTCCGAAGCCAGCAAACGGCTCGAACCGCTTAGGAGGGAACACCCGTGAGTATTTCTCAAACCATGCCCGTCTCATCGGGCGCCCTGTGGACCGGCCGCGTGCTCAGCGGCCTCATCATCCTGTTCATGATCTTCGACGGCGTCATCAAGCTGCCGCCGCTCGATGTCGTCACCCAGACCATGGTGCCGCTCGGCTGGCCGGCCGATGTCAATGTCGCGCGCACGCTCGGCATTATCGGGCTGATCTCGACCGCGCTCTATGCGCTGCCCCGCACCTCGGTGCTCGGCGCCATCCTGCTCACCGGCTATCTCGGCGGCGCCATCGCCACAAATATGCGCGTCGGCAGCCCGTTGTTTTCGCACACGCTGTTTAGCGTCTATCTCGGCATCATCCTGTGGGGCGGTCTCTATCTGCGCGACCCAAGCGTGCGCGCCCTGATCCCGTTCAGCCGTTAAGCGAGGAGAAAAACATGCTCAGCACCATTCTCATCCTCCTGGTCGTCATCATCGCCGCCGTGCTCATCTATGCGGCGACGAGGTCGAATGATTTCGTCACCGCCCGCACCGCCAGCATCAAGGCCGCGCCGGAAGCGATCTTTCCGCTGATCAACAATTTCAAGCAGTGGCCGGAATGGTCACCCTACGAAAAGCTCGACCCGCTGATGAAGCGCACGCTGTCGGGCGCTGATGCCGGCAAGGGCGCCGCCTACGCCTGGGAAGGCAATGCCAAGGCCGGCAAGGGACGCATGGAGATCGTCAATTCCGTGCCATCCTCGCTGGTGTCGCTGAAGCTCGACTTCGAGAAGCCGTTCCGGGCCAGCAACAGCGTGGACTTCACCCTGAAGCCCTCGGGCGACACCACCGCTGTCACCTGGGCAATGCGCGGCAACCGGCCCTTCATTGCCAAGCTGATGGGCCTGTTCATCAGTTTCGATACGCTGATCGGCAAGGATTTCGAGGCTGGCCTCGCCAATCTGAAAAAGGCAGCCGAAAAGTAGAAAAGCCTGGATTTTCAACAAGCTCGGCGGCGGTCGGCACGAATGTGACCGGCGCGGACACCGCGATCTCTCACGTCATCGGGATCAAATCAGCCGTCTGGGAGTTAGAGCCGTGGCGGCGAGGACGGCGATCCGCGTGAGAGAGGAACGACAATGAAAAAAGCGATGATCATTCTGGTACTGGCGACCGCGCTGGGTGCGTGCTCGCAAACCGAAAAGGGTGCCGCGGTCGGCGGTCTCGGCGGCGCGGCGGTTGGCGCAGCTGTGGCAAATGATCCGGTTCAGGGCGCCGTCGTCGGCGGCGCCGTCGGCGCCGTAGCCGGCGCGCTGATCGGCCGTGCCAGCGAAAGCGGTCAATGTCGCTACCGCGGCCGCAACGGGCGCACCTATATCGCCAGCTGCCCCGACGGTTATTGAACACAGCCAGGTCCAACATCGGAAACCGGCGGCTATAGATCGCCGGTTTCGCTGTTGCCCAAGGCAGCTGGACCATGGCTGCCTGCGCTACAGCAATCCCCGGATATGCTCCCAAGCCAGGCGGCCCAGGCGCGTGTCGGCGTCGTCATTCCCGCCATGGGCATGCAGCCTCGAGCGCGGCGTGATTTCGCCCGGCAGCAGAATGCGGTGGCCGGCGTCGGGCACTGAGACGAGGCAGGTGGTCATTGCGGTGTCCTGGCGACGCCGAACGATCGACTGGGCAAAATCCAGCGATGGCCATAGCGCGTCGTCGCCGCCCGCAACCAGAACAATGTCGCCTGAAATAGCTTCGACGGGAATGGCAGCCTTGGCCGCTGCGTCCTTGAAGGTTTGCAAGGCACGCAGGAAGAGCCCCCGGTAGGACACCAGACCATCGACATACTCAGCGTTCCAAGCGGGATTGCTTGGGACAAACGGCAACGGAATCCCCTCGAGCGTCCACGACGATCGTTCCGGCCAGCTGACGCCGTCGCGGCCCGGCCCGATATTGCCCCAGACCACCGATGTCGGGCTGATCGCAACCACGAGGCCGATGCGTGGATCGTGAGCCGCCGCAAGCAGGGAGGCCTCGGCGCCTTTCGAGGCCCCGACATAGACGATGCGCCGGCATCCCATCTGGACAAGATAGTCGGTCGCCGCGAAAAACGTTTCGAGCGGGATCTCGCAAATGCCGGGCACCTGACCTTCGCCGTCAAACCATTGCAGCGCGAGAGCGGATGCTCCTTCCTTGGCAAAGAGCCGGGCGCGGGTGACGTCGATGCGGCCGCTCGATCCGCTGAGCACGACGACGCCTGTCGTGGCGCCGGCGCATCGCAACAGCGTTCCGGCTACGCCGCCGAAAAGGGTCTCTTCCGTGACGGTCCGCTCAGTCATCTTTCGTTCGAACGCATATGACATCGCCGCACATTAGCAAAACGGCGGGCACAGGCCCGCCGTTTTGTCGATGCGATGACGCGATGCTTATTCGGCGGTGGCGGCTTCCGCTTCGGCCGGGGCTGCAGCAGCGGCGGCAACGGCGGCGGCAGCGTCTTCCTGGGCCTTCTTCAGCAGAGAGGCGCGTTCCTGCGCCTTCTTGCCGGGCTCGGCCTTCTTCGGGTTGGAGCGGGCTTCGCGCTTGAGGAGGCCGGCCTCATCGAGGAAGCGCAGCACGCGGTCGGTCGGCTGAGCGCCGTGCGACAGCCAATGCTTGACGCGGTCGGCGTCGACCTTGACGCGCTCGCCGTCCTTGGGCAGCAGCGGGTTCCACGAGCCGATCGACTCGATGAACCGGCCGTCGCGCGGCGAACGGGCGTCGGCAATGACGACGTGGTAGTAAGGGCGCTTCTTCGAGCCCGCACGGGCCAGTCTGATCTTCAAGGGCATTTCATTTCTCCTAAATTTCTGATTTCAGTGTTGGGTTAATGGCTTTGTCTGGTGCAGGTCGTTGTCCCAAAACCGCTGCGCACTTTTGGGCGACATGCACTTTGTTAGCCGGTTTTGCTTGCGCCGTTGGACGCGGCGATCTGCTCGTGATGGCGGATCACTTCGCGGACGACGAAGTTGAGGAATTTTTCCGCGAAATCGGGGTCGAGATGAGCGTCCTTCGCCAGCTGGCGAAGGCGGGTGATCTGCTCCTGCTCGCGCGCCGGGTCGGCGGGCGGCAGGCCATGCTCGGCCTTGAGCACGCCGACCGCCTTGGTGCAGCGGAAGCGCTCGGCCAGCATATGAATGAGGGCGGCGTCGATGTTGTCGATCGAGGCGCGATAGCCGGCCAGGATGGTGCGTGCGTCGGCCATGTCTTTTTCTTCGTTCATAGCGTCCTCACTTCTTCTTGCTGAGGCCGGGCAGACCACCGCCGCCAAGGCCGGGAAGCTTCATGCCGCCGGGCAGACCGGGCAGGCCACCGCCGCTCGGGGCGGGCAGGCCCTTCATGCCGCCAAGGCCGGGCATCTGCTTCTGCAAGGCTTCGAGCTGCTTGGGATCCATCTTGGATAGGTCGGGCATGCCGCCACCCATCATGCCGCCGGGGCCACCCGGCATCATGCCGCCGAGGCCCATCTTGGAGGCAAGGCCGCCCATCATGCCGCGCATCAGGCCGCCGCCTTTGCCCTTGCCGCCCATCGCCTTCATCATGTCGGCCATGCCGCGATGCATTTTCAAGAGCTTGTTGATCTCGGCCGCATCCGTGCCTGAGCCGGCGGCGATGCGCTTCTTGCGCGAATGTTTCAGCATGTCCGGATTGGCGCGCTCGGCCTTGGTCATCGACGAGATGATGGCGAGCTGGCGGCCGAACATCTTGTCGTCGAGGCCGGCGGCGGCCATCTGGTCCTTCATTTTGCCCATGCCGGGCATCATGCCCATGATGCCGCCCATGCCGCCCATTTTCGACATCTGCTGAAGCTGGCCGGCAAGGTCGTTCAGGTCGAACTTGCCCGACTGCATCTTCTTGGCCATCGCCGCCGCCTGCTCGGCGTCGATGTGTTCGGCGGCCTTTTCGACCAGCGAGACGATGTCGCCCATGCCGAGGATGCGGTCTGCAATACGCTTGGGGTGGAATTCCTCCAGCCCGTCCATCTTTTCGCCGGTGCCGATCAGCTTGATCGGCTTGCCGGTGACGGCGCGCATCGAAAGCGCGGCACCGCCACGGCCGTCGCCGTCCATGCGAGTCAGCACCAGGCCGGTGATGCCGACGCGCTCATCGAAGCTTTTGGCAAGGTTGACGGCGTCCTGGCCGGTCAGCGAATCCGCGACCAGCAGGATTTCGTGCGGGCTCGACATCTTCTTGATGTCGGCCATCTCCACCATCAGCGGCTCATCGATATGGGTGCGGCCGGCGGTGTCGAGGATGACGACGTCATGACCGCCGAGCTTGGCTGCCTGGACGGCGCGCCTGGCGATGTCGACCGGGTTCTGGCCGGCAATGACAGGCAGCGTCGCGACTTTGACCTGCTCGCCGAGCTGGCGCAGCTGCTCTTGTGCCGCGGGCCGCCGCGTGTCGAGCGAGGCCATCAGAACCTTCTTGTTCTGGCGCTCGGTCAGGCGCTTGGCGATCTTGGCCGAGGTCGTCGTCTTGCCGGAGCCCTGCAGGCCGACCATCATGATGACGACCGGCGCCGGCGCATTGAGGTCGATGGCGACGCCCTCGGCGCCGAGCATGTCGACCAGCTCGTCATGGACGATCTTGACGACCATCTGCCCGGGCTTGATCGACTTTACGACAGCCGCGCCGACGGCCTTCTCGCGCACCTTGTCGGTGAAGGAACGCACCACTTCCAGCGCAACGTCGGCTTCGAGCAGCGCACGGCGCACCTCGCGCAACGCCGCCGAGACATCAGCCTCCGACAGCGCGCCGCGGCCGGTCAGGCCGTTCAGGATGGAGCCAAGGCGCTCCTGAAGTGATTCAAACATTGGTCAACCCGCCGCGCGAGAGCGCCTCGGATTCATGGTGATCCCTGTCGGGCCGATGGCCCTCCACGCCTCTTGTGCGCTCCTGCAGCGATTCAAACATTCCGTTTCCTTTTTCTCAGGCACCCCGATGGTGCCCGAGAGGTAGTGCGTTCGCGCCGCTCATCCAAGCAAAGCTCAAAACCAAAAAGCACCCGGGGGCGCTCAGCGCTGCCGGGTGTTGGCCTCCAGGATCTGTTTACAGCACCCACCTCAAAAGGTTTTGGCGTCCTGGTCGGCTTGCTCAGAGGGATACTCGTCGCGGATTTCGGGGCTGTAGACAGGAAATCGGCCGAAGAGTCAAGACAAGGGCGGCCTCCCGGTCTCTGGATCGGTCCCTGTTTAGTTCACCCTGCACCCCGAGGGTCGGCCGTAACCTTCAGCGGCGAGCGCGGGTGCAGAAGCAGCAGGATCGTCAGCAAGGTGCAGACGATACCGATGGCGGCGATGATGACGGCATCCGTCGTCGTCCAGTCCGGACCTTCCAGCGGCTTGGCGTTGAACAGGGCAAAGGAATTGTAGTTCTCCTGATGCGAGATCAGCAGGAAGCCGGTGAGATTGTTGCCGAGATGGGCGCCGAAGGCGGCGCCGAGATTGCCGGTGACATAAACCACCAGCGTCAACAGCAAGGCGAAGGCGGCGATCGAGGCCAGCACGCAGGCGTTGATGGCAGGGGTCGAGCCCGGGCTCCAATGCAAGGAGGTGAACAGCAAAGCGGGCAGTAGCGCCCACACGTAAGGGCTCTCGAAGCGCTTGGCCAGGCCGCGCAGCAGATAGCCGCGAAACAGCATCTCCTCGGACGAGGTCTGCAGCAGGGTAAGCGCCACGATCGGGAGCAGGAACAGCAGCCAGGTCGACAGGTTGATCGTGCCGCGGGCGATTTCGGGCTGTAGCCAATAGAGCAGGAGTTCGGAAAGCGCCGATGTGATCAGCACCGCGATCAGGCCCTTGACGAAGCCCGACAAGGACACGCGGCGGCTGGCGCCGAAAAGCGCCGAGAGCGGCTCGCCATGGACGAAACGCATGGCAAGCCAGAGGCCGAGCCAGATGCCGGCAAACGAGGTGAGTGCGGTGAGTATGCCGATGGGCGAGGCCAGAAAACCCTGAAGCGGCCCGCGCGGATCGCCCGGCAATACATGCCAGATGATGGCGACATAGGTGCCGCCAAGCACCACAACCAGGGTGATCGCCACCCAGAACAGGACGACGACCGCCGTTCCGATTATCAGCCGCGGCAGGTTCGTCTTATCGGTGGCCGTGTTGCGATAGCGCTCGAAGGCGGTTGGATCTGATATCACGCGAGTTCCTCTGCCGAACGCATCGGGTCGCATGATCTATGGGATCGTCGGCTTTCGCGCAATTGCTGCTGTTCAGCGAGCCCTTGTGCCGCCCTCAGCCTCGGCAGGAGGGCGGCACTAGTTCACTTGTCATTCTTTCCAGGCAAAATCAGCGCACGACGTACATGATGCGCCGTGTCTGCGGGTCGACCAGCGCCTGCTGGCCATTCACATAGACGTAGCGGTAGCGGTAGTCGGGGATTTCGCGCAGTTCGACCGTGTCGGGCAAGGTAGCACCGGTCACCACCTCGCCCTCGAGATAGACCGGATCGAGCCGGTGCGTGCTGACATAGGTGCCGACTTCCGCCGGTGGCCTGTCGATGGCGTCGACGGGGCCGTCGTCGGACAGAATCGCACCGGTATAGGTATCGGGATAATCATCCTGCGGCGGTGTAACCACGGTGATGGCGGCGTTGGCGGGGCGGCGTGTCAGAACGACCCGGTTGCCGCCGAAATCGGCCGTGACATAGTCGGAATAGACCCAGCCCTGGCCTCCGGCTTCGGCAATGGTGCACCATTTGCTGTTTTCGATGCAGCCATTGAGCGTCGCCGACTGGCCGGCGGCGAGCACGCCGATCACAGGATATTGCGGGCCGGGGCCGGCGCGCACATTAAGATCGGTGACGGCCGAGACGGCGGTATCGGCGAGTGCCGCACCCGACATCGCGACAAGCGCCCCGGCGACGGCCGGAAACAATATGCGTCTCATGGTTTCTCTCCCTTTCATGGTCCCTCGCGACACCAAACGAAACCAGAACGCATGCGTTCCGGCTAAAATACCGACGCCAGCTCACGATTTGTTCCGGTTTCTTTCGGCAAACCGGTCAAAAGCTCATGCACGAAGCTGAGTTTCTGCGCCGTCACGTCCGAAATGACGAAGGGATAAAGGTCGGGCAGGCCCATGCAGCGGTTGATCGAGTTGGAGGCTTCCGAGAGTACCAGCCAGCGGGCGAGAATCTTTTCGAACGGCTCGGGCACGGCGTCAGGTTCTGCGGGCGCCGCCTGCAACCGGCCGCCGGTGTCGCCTTGCGGCAGCACATTGGTCTCCATCGTCTCAAGCTGGCCGAGTGGAAAATTCAGCGCGTGCACCATCTCCAGCGTGTCGGTGATGTGGAGATGGTGCGCCCAGGTCTCGGCCCAGTCTTCCCATGGATGCGACGTCGCATAGGCGGAGATGTGGTTCTGCTGCCAGTCGGGCGCAGCGCCATTGGCGTAATAGGCCTTCAGCGCCTGCTCGTAGTCGGGGCGTTCGTCGCCGAACAGCGCCCGGAAGGCATCGAGCCGTTGCGGCTCGTCGCGGATCAGCCGGTCCCAGTAGTAATGGCCAAGCTCATGACGGAAATGACCGAGCAGCGTGCGGTAATTTTCGCCCATCTCGACGCGACGCCGCTCGCGCTCGGCCGAGTCCGCCTCGGCGACGTTGAGCGTGATCAGGCCGTTGTCGTGGCCGGTAAGGATGCGTTCGCCGCCGGGACCGCCGCCGATCGGATCGGCAATGAAGTCGAAGGCGAGGCCGATTTCGTCGCCGTGCTTGTGCTTGGGCGCGACCGGAAGGCCGAAGGCGAGCAGCGAATAGACGGCGCGCTTCTTGGCCGCCTCGACGCGAATCCAGCGGCGGCGGTTGCCGTCGACGGAGAGGTCGGGGATCAGCTGGTTCAGCACGCAGGCGCGGCAGTAGGTATGACCCGGTTCGGCCATCCAGTTGCAGGCGCATTCATCCGCATTGGTGCAGTGGAAGATGCCGTCGACGTCAGACAAGGCAAAGCGCGCATGCTCGGGATCGTAAAGCACGAGACTCCCGCAGTTCAGGCACTGCGCATTCTCGAAGTAGAGGCGGTGGCCGCAATGCGGGCAGTCGAACAGTTTCATGTCGATCTCGATGCGTCAGGCGTTGGCGTATGGCGTCAGAGGAGGAATATGATGCGGAGCGGCGCCTCGCCCAAACGCCCGCCACGGGCCGCCGTTCCATGCCCCCGTCACCTCTTTTTACCCGAGCAGCGAATTCGCCTGCCCGGCACCGGGCGTTTCGGCCACAATAAGCACTTGATCGTAAGCAAATTCCGCTGCATTGGCCAGGGTAGCGCCGGGGGTACGGTGACAATGGCGCGTTTCGCTGGCAAGTTCGCAACCGGGACGTGATTCAGGCAATCAGGAGAAAAAGCATGGCATTGCTTGCCAAGGGAAAGATTATTGCTGCCGCGGTGGTCGCGGTACTTGCGCTGGCGACGGGCGCGCAGGCGGCGGCCAGCTGCGGCAAGACCGGCGCGGGCTTCGAGGCGTGGAAGCAGGACTTTGCCGCGCAGGCCAGGTCCGAAGGTGTCGGCGGGAAGGGTCTGGCTGCTCTAGCCGGTGCCAGCTACGCGACAAAGACAATCTCCGTCGACCGCGCCATCCACAAGGCGTTCAGCGGTTCGGTGGACGCCTTCATGAAGCGTCGTGGCGGAGCTGCGATCATTTCCAGGGGCCGTGCGCTGAAGAAGTCGAATGCAGCGATGTTCGACAGGATCGAGAGCAATTACGGGGTGTCGCCGGGCGTGTTGCTGGCCATCTGGGGCATGGAAACCGGCTTCGGAGCCTCCCTGGGCAACCAGAACACGGTCTCCGCCATTCTGACGCTTGCCTATGATTGCCGTCGCCCGGGCTTCTTTTACCCGCATGCCATTGCGGCGCTGAAGCTGGTCGATCGCGGCGCGCTGAGCGCCTCGTCGGTCGGCGCTGCGCATGGCGAGATCGGCCATACGCAGTTCCTGCCCGGCAATGTCCTGAAGTATGGCGTCGGCAACGGAAATCTGCGCGACAAGGCGACGGCCTTGGCTTCGACGGCCAACTTTCTCAAGGCTCATGGCTGGCGGGCGGGTGCGAGCGCGAGTGCGAATATGGGGGCCATCGCCGGCTGGAATTCCGCCAGCGTCTACCAGCAGGCCATCGCCCAGATCGCCGACGCGATCGACGGCGGCTGATAGAAACCTCTATTCGATGGAGAGCCCGGCCATGTGCCGGGCTCTTTGTTAATGAGAACGTCAGAATCGAATCGCTCGAAACGACTCCTGCACACTGCTCTCAATAATGCGCGTAGCCGCTCAACGGGCATTTTTGGGAGATGGGAACCTGGAAGGCGCCATCGACACCGCTGCAGTTGCGGTACTTGGACGTTCGCGGCGCGGTGGCTTTCGCCCTTGACCTGCCCTTAATGTCCACTCCTGTCGGTTGGTCCGCGTGCGCGTAGCCGCTTAACGGGCATTTCTGGGACGCGGGAATCTGGAAGGGGCCGTCAAAACCATTGCAGCTACGCAAGTTGGACGCCCGTGTCGTCTTGGCGCGCGTGGCAGCCTTTGGCCTGCCTTTAATGTCCACCGAGGTCGGTTGGTCGGAATGCGCGTAGCCGCTTAACGGGCATTTCTGGGACGCGGGAATCTGGAAGGGGCCGTCAAAACTTTTGCAGGTGCGCAACTGCGGTGCTGCCAGGGCCTGCGATCCGCCAAAGACGATTGCGGCCGAAAGCAAGAGAAAAATACTGGTCTTCATTGTCGAACTTCCTCTGTCCAGCACGTAATTTAGATCGGACCGCTGTCAATCGCCTTTGATGACCTTCCAGATGTCCGTGGACTGGTCGAACTGGAGGCGGTTTATGTCGGAGAAGGTCAGCCGGCCGCTCTTCATGGCATCGACAAGGCGCCGGCATAGCAAAGGCGGCATGCGTTCCAGGGAAACGCCCATGAAAGCGGCGATCTCGTGTTTGGCCGATATGTTCGATATGGCCACCTTGCTGATGCAGCGCTCGTACGCCGCCTTGGGATACTCACTCACTTGCTCCTGTCCGGTTTGGCAACCGGCAAGCATGGCGGCCATTGCAGGCAACACTAAAAACCACGGCTTCATGTCAAATGCCCCCATCGATCATGATGAGAGGCTAGATACGGCTGCGCAAATATCAAGCATTAAAAGGCGGGTACGTCTTTTGCAATAGTTGGCGCAAATAAAACCAGGCATCTCCGCCGGGTTTTCCTGGAATAGTAGTTGGGCTCAACCCTTGCGGTTGCGCGCGGCCAGCGTTCTCAGCCGCAGCGCGTTGAGGCGGATGAAGCCGGCGGCGTCCTTCTGGTCGTAGGCGCCGCGGTCATCCTCGAAGGTGACCAGCGCGTCGGAATAGAGCGTCTTCTTGGACTTCCGGCCGGTGACCATGACATTGCCCTTGTAGAGTTTCAGGCGCACCGTGCCTTCGACGTCTTCCTGGCTCTTGTCGATCATCGCCTGCAGCATCAGCCGCTCGGGCGAGAACCAGAAGCCGTTGTAGATCAGCTCGGCGTAGCGCGGCATGAACTCGTCCTTGAGGTGGCCGGCGCCGCGGTCGAGCGTGATCGATTCGATGGCTCGGTGGGCGACGATCAGGATGGCGCCGCCGGGGGTCTCGTAGACGCCGCGCGATTTCATGCCGACGAAGCGGTTCTCGACCAGATCGAGCCGGCCGATGCCATTGTCGCGGCCAAGATCGTTAAGCGCCGTCAGCATCTCGGCCGGCGACAGTTTCTTGCCGTTCAGCGCGATCGGGTCGCCCTTCAAGAATTCGATCTCGATCTCGGTGACCTTGTCCGGCGCCTCCATCGGCGAGACGGTGCGCTGATGGACGAATTCCGGCGGCTCGCTCCACGGGTCTTCCAGCACCTTGCCCTCGGAAGAGGAGTGCAGAAGGTTGGCGTCGACCGAGAACGGCGCCTCCCCCCGCTTGTCCTTGGCCACCGGGATCTGGTGCTGCTCGGCGAAGTTGATCAGGTCGGTGCGCGACTTGAACGACCAGTCGCGCCACGGCGCGATGACCTTGATGTCGGGATTCAGCGCATAGGCCGACAGCTCGAAACGCACCTGGTCGTTGCCCTTGCCGGTGGCGCCGTGCGCAATGGCATCGGCGCCGACCTCCTGGGCGATCTCGACCAGGTGCTTGGAAATCAACGGGCGGGCGATCGAGGTGCCGAGCAGGTAGGTGCCTTCATAGACGGCGTTGGCGCGAAACATCGGGAAGACGAAGTCGGCGACGAATTCCTCGCGGACATCGACGACGCGGATATCCTTGATGCCCATCATCTCGGCCTTCTTGCGCGCGGGCTCCAGCTCGCCGCCCTGGCCGAGATCGGCGGTGAAGGTGACGACTTCGGCGCCGAGCTCGGTCTGCAGCCATTTCAGGATGATGGAGGTGTCGAGACCGCCGGAATAGGCGAGCACGACCTTCTTGACGTCTTTTGTCTTGGGCATTGCTGGGGACATTTTGGCGGTTCCGCGCGATGAGTTTCGCGGGCGAGGTATCACGGCATTTCCGGCCAGCGCAAGGGATGAACGGGCTCCGGCTGCCGCAGCCACTGGACCAGATGCCACGCCAGCCAGTTGCTGGCGTGAGCGGGGAGGCTGCGTTATAGACCGACGATCATTCGCCAGGGGCCACCGATGTCCTTCATTCCCGACACCACAACGCTGATCCAGTTCGCCATCGCCACCATGATCCTGGCGATCACGCCAGGACCGGATATGACGCTGTTCGTCTCGCGCACACTGAGCCAGGGCCGCGCCGCCGGCTTTGCCTCGCTGGCGGGTGCTCTGTTCGGCACGCTGATCCATACAACTTTGGTGGCGGTCGGCATCTCGGCGCTGATCGTCGCCTCGCCGATGGCCTTCCTGGTGCTGAAAATCTTCGGCGCCGCCTATCTGGTGTTCCTGGCCTGGCAGGCGATCACCAAGGGCTCGGCGTTTTCACCGCAGAAGAAGAATGGCCCACAGATTTCGCTGTTCCGCAGCTGGGCCGCCGGACTCGGCGTCAACCTGCTCAACCCGAAGATCATCCTGTTCTTCATGACGTTTCTGCCGCAGTTCGTCTCGGCTCACGATCCGAACGCGCCGGGAAAACTGTTCTTCCTCGGCCTCATGTTCATCGTGCTGTCGATCCCGGTGACGGCGCCGATGGTTTTTGCCGCGGAAAGGTTTTCGGCGGCGATGAAGGCCAGCCCGCGGGTGACGCGGGCGGTAGACTATCTCTTTGCCGGTGTGTTTTCGGCCTTCGCGCTCAAGATCCTGACCGCTCAGGCGAAGTAGCGGCCTGCCACCAGCTTCCGGCCCAGCGGCCGGCGCTTAGCCAGTAGAAGATGCCGCCGACCATGCCGCAGCCGATCACCGCGGCGATGGCGCGCGGTTTGGTGACGTCGAAATCCACGTTCTGGTGGACGAAGCCGAGGAAGGCCGCGGCCACCAAGCCGCCCGCGAGTGCATAGAACAGCCAGTCGCGGCGGCTGAGGACCTCGGAGATCAGGATTGCGACCACCGCCGGTATGAAAGCGAAATAGGCGACAAACAGCGCCACGAACGGGATCGAAAAATACAGCGCCGCGGCCGCCGCTGGGTGCGCATCGTCCGGCATATAACCGACGGAAGCCAGGAACAACACGTTGAGAAAGGCGCTCGCCGCCAATGAGGCGACGACATAGCCGAACAGGATGACAGCGAAACGGAGGATATAGGCGAAGAGGCGGCTCACGCCTCGCCATGCCCCGCAATCATCATGGCTTCCAGCGCCAGGCGGTCGACCTTGCGCATGCGTTCGGATTCGGATTTGAGCTGCCCGCAGGCGGCCAGGATGTCGCGGCCGCGCGGCGTGCGGATCGGCGAGGCATAGCCGGCATTGTTGATGTAGTCGGCAAATTTCTCGATCGTCTCCCAGTCCGAGCACTGATAGTTGGTGCCCGGCCACGGGTTGAACGGGATCAGATTGATCTTGGCTGGAATGCCTTTGAGCAGCTTGATCAGCCCCTTGGCGTCCTCGATGGAATCGTTGACGTCCTTCAGCATCACATATTCGAAGGTGATGCGCTTGGCGTTGGACAGGCCGGGATAGGCGCGGCAGGCCTCGATCAGTTCCTTCAGCGGATACTTCTTGTTGATCGGCACAAGCAGGTCGCGCAGATCGTCATTGGTGGCGTGCAGCGAGATCGCCAGCATGACCCCTATCTCCTCGCCGGTGCGGAAGATCTCGGGCACCACGCCGGAGGTCGAGAGCGTAATGCGGCGCTTCGACAGCGACAGTCCGTCGCCGTCGGAGGCAATCAGCAGCGCCTTCTTCACCGCCTCGAAATTGTAGAGCGGCTCGCCCATGCCCATCATGACGACGTTGGAGACTTTTCTGCCCTCGGCAGGGACGATGGCGCCGTCGGGTGTGTCGCGGTCGGGGAAATCGCCGAGCCGGTCGCGGGCGGTGAGCAATTGCGCCAGGATCTCTTCCGCCGTCAAATTGCGCACCAGCTTCTGCGTGCCGGTGTGGCAGAACGAACAGGTCAGCGTGCAGCCGACCTGCGAGGAGATGCAGAGCGTGCCGCGGCCTTCTTCGGGGATGTAGACGGTCTCGATCTCGACGGGACGGCCGGCACCGCGCGGCGGAAAGCGGAACAGCCACTTGCGCGTGCCGTCGGAGGAAATCTGCTCCTCGACGATTTCGGGCCGGGCGACGGTAAAATGCTTGTCGAGTTCGGCGCGCAGATCCTTGGAGATGTTGAACATGCCGGCAAAATCGGAGACGCCGCGCACATACATCCAGTGCCAGAGCTGCTGGGCGCGCATTTTCGCCTGGCGCTCGGGCACGATGCCGGCACTGACAAGGGCTTCACCGAGCTCGGCCCGGGTCAGGCCGATCAGCGACGGCTTCTCGGGCGTGGCGCGAGCGCGCAACGCGTCGCGTGCGCCCTCAGTGGTGAGATCGAAGGAAAGGGTCATATCAGCGCCAATATAAGCAAATTGCGGCCGATTTCATCCATCGTGCCGAAAAGAAGCGCGGCGCATAGCACAGGTTGCGGCGAGAGTCATGCGGCGGGAACCGCGCTAGCCTACTTGCACTTGGCGATCGACGTCAGCGCGGCCGAGATGCCTTTCAGCGAAAACACATAGGTCGTCGGATTGCCGCGGCCAGACTTCGCCGAGACCTTCATGTCGGTGCCGGTCTTCATGGCGGCGATCAGCACCGGCTCTTCGGCGGCGTTCTCGACCCAGGCCGACTTGCCGCGGGTGAACATCGAGAACGTCTTCTTGTCGATGGTGACGGTGGCCTTGGAGCCTTCCTGGAATGTGTAGCCGGCGATGAATTGCGGCTCGTAGGACACTTGCTGGCCCGGCCGCTGGCTGACGAAGAAGAACATGTCGCCGTGATCGAGCGTCGGCGGCTGCTTGTCGGTCGGCACGGTGAGCACATAGCAGACCTTGCCGCCCTGCGCCTGGTAGCTGTAGGTGCCCCAGGCATTGTGCTGGCCGATCTTGGTCGCCTGCTGCGCCAGCGCCGGCGCGGCAAAAGCCACCAGGACCAGGCTCGAGACTAGTGCAATCAATCCGCGCATCGCTTTTCCCGTATTCCAAATGGTGCGGGGCAGGCCGGCTTGGCGTCCTGCCCGTCGCTTCATTTTGATTTAATCTGGGTTACCAAACGGTGAATTTCCCTTGGAAAAGGACATTCACCCATGGAAACCACCGCCATTTCCGCGCCGCTTCTTGAAAAAACGGCTTTCGCAATGTCCCTGCGGCGACTTGGAGGCCACGAAAGCGGCAAGAGTTTGACTTTTCGAACGGCCGCAGCGGAACCCGAAGCCAAGCCGCTATCGTCCTGTTTGAGCGGAGGATTTCTTCTGAACCCAGTTGCCAACGCGACGCCGATTCAGCTCTTGTCGGCGATCGCCTCCTTGGCGGCCTTGCGGTGCGCAGGGGTGATATGGGCGCTTACCGCGGAGATCGCGGCGGTCAGCACGGCGATGTCGTCGGTGAAGCCGAGGCCGAAGACGAAATCGGGTATGACATCGACCGGCAGCACGAAATAGCCAAGCGCTGCCAGCAATATGCCCTTGGCACGCAAAGGCGTCTTCCTGTCGAGCGCGCAATAATAGCCGGCAACGACCTCTTCCATGAACGGAATCTGCCGGGCGGCCTTCTTGGCCGTGCGCCAGAATTTGGCGCGCACTTCACTCTCGTCGCCGAGCTTGCTGCCGAAGCCGAAGAAATCAAAACCGGGCTGCTGCGCCATCAATCCTCTCCTTGCCGGCCGTCGCGCTACGCGTTGCGCGCGGCCGCCACGGAAAATGTGGTGAAAGTCCCGGTCCACTGCAAGAGGATGGCGCCGATTTGGCGTTGCCGCCCCAGCGTTCAGCGGCCTGCATACCCATTCATCTTCTTGGCCAGCGCGATGTCGAGCGCGGTGACACCGCCGGCATCATGGGTGTTGAGCGTCACGTCGACAGTCTTGTAGACGTTCGACCAGTCGGGATGATGGTCCATCTTCTCGGCGGCCAGCGCGACGCGGGTCATGAAGGCGAAGGCTTCGGAAAAATTCTTGAAGACAAAGCTGCGCTTGATGGAGGCGCCATCGGCTGCCTGCGACCAGCCAGGCAGTTCGGCCAGTGCGGCGGCGATGGCGTCCTTGCTGAGTTTCTCTCTCGTCATGATGATTTCCCGTGCTATCCCAGTTATCGACCCTCACCATAATGCAAGTCGCCCAAAAGTCCTTTGCGTTTTGGGCTTCCAAATGCACGAACGGCGCATATCGAATGAGCGTAAAGCCGATAAATTCCATACTCTTCGTCTGCCTCGGCAACATCTGCCGCTCACCCCTGGCCGAAGGCGTGTTTCGCGCCCCGGAACGCGGCCGCGACATGGTGCTGGACGATATTGTGCTGGACTCTGCGGCGACCGGCGGCTGGAACCTCGGCGAAGCGCCCGACCCGCGCTCGATCGCGATTGCGGCCCGCCACGGCCTCGACATATCAGGGCAGCGGGCACGCAAGGTCAGGCCGGAGGATTTTTCGCGCTTCGACCTGATCCTCGGCATGGATCGGCAAAATGTCCGCGACCTCAAGGCGTTGGCGCCGGCCGGTGCGCGCGAACGTATTCATCTCTTGGCAGAGTTTGCGCAGGGCAAAACCCGCGACGTGCCGGATCCCTATTATGGCGGGGCCGAAGCGTTCGCTTCGGTCTACCGCATGATCCGCGAAGCGTCCGAGGCGCTGGCGACGAGGTTGGTGGCGCGGGCGTCGACGCCGGAGAGCGGCCACGCCTCCTCGACAATGTAGGGACCGCCGCCGACCGAATCGCGCGACGACATCAGCACGAAGCGGCCGACGCGAAACGGCAGCGTCGAAAAATTGCCGCGCGCCGACAGGTACTGGGCGACGTCGAGCGGGCTCGAATTGCGCAAGCGTGCCAGCGTAACATGCGGGGTGAACTTGCGCGGGTCGGCGGGCAGGCCGAGCCGCTGGCAGATGCGGTCGATTTCGCCTTGCAGCGCCGAAAGGTCGGGCGAGGCGAAGACGCCGGCCCAGACGGCGTGCGGCTTCTTCTGGCCGAACGCGCCAACTCCGGACAGGGTGAGCGAGAAGGATGGGCGGTGCACCCGGTCGAGTGCGTTGGCGATTTCGTCGGCGACATGGCCTTCGACGTCGCCGATGAAGCGCAGCGTCAGATGGTAGTTTTCGACATCGATCCAGCGGGCTCCGGGCAGGCCGCCCCTGAGCAGGGACAGCGAAAGAGCGGCGTCACGCGGTATTTCGAGGGCGGTGAAAAGACGCGGCATGGTGAGCCTCCCTTCCTCGAATCGAACTGTGCCCCTAGCGAATCATCGATAGTCAAACGGGGCAAGTGGTTTGTTGGTTGCAGGCATTTTTACGAACAGGCGACCCCGGGCCCTCTGCAGCCCGGTCTTTTGTTTCAAAGTTCGCGCGAGGCGAACAGCGTCCTCTCTCTTGATGATAATGGCCATATGACCCTCCTTTTGGAGGCTATATGTCCTTTTTGGCCACACCGGTCAAAATGATCGCCGCGTGTTATTCTCGTCACGCCGGCGTTCAACCGCCACCCTGAACTGCCGCAATCGCCTTCTCCACGGCGGGCAGGATGCGCTCGACCATCGCTGCGACGCCCTTCGGATTGGGATGCAGGCCATCCTCCAACTGCAGGCCGGACTGCCCGGCGACGCCATCGAGAAAAAACGGATAGAGCGGCACATCGTATTTCGCGGCAAGCTTTGGATAGATCGCATCGAAGGCGTTCTGGTAGTCGGCGCCGAGATTGGGAGCGGCGCGCATGCCGGCCAAAAGCACCGCGATCTTGCGCGCTTTCAGCTTCGCCAGCATGTCGTCCAGGTTCTTTTCCGTAATGCTGGGCGAGACGCCGCGCAGCATGTCGTTGGCGCCGAGTTCGAGGATAACCAGCCTTGTCCCATCCGGCACCGACCAGTCAAGCCGCGCCAAGCCGCCGCTCGAGGTGTCGCCTGAAACGCCGGCGTTGGCGACGGTGACGTCATGGCCTTTGGCGCGCAGCGCAGCTTGCAATTTGTCGGTAAAGCCATCGCCAGGCCCGAGGCCGAAACCGGCCATCAGGCTGTCGCCGAAGCCGACGATGGTGAACGTCTCGGCGCGCACGGACGAAATGGCGCCGCAAAGGGTGACGAAAAGGACGAGCCCTGCGGCATTCAAGCGTTTGAAAGATATCTTGCGTTTGAAAGACATGTGGCAGGCCCCATATACCCGAGGAATTCTTCCGGCGACGGCTTCCGGCAAGCAGAGCCTTCATCCTGATATAGGACGCTTTAATTGTGACAGAAGCCGTCATCGCGCTGAAAGACATATCCCTGACCCTGGGCCAAGGGGCTTCGTCCGTGCATGTGCTGAAAGGCGTCAGCCTTGACGTGACGCGCGGCGAGGCGACCGGCATTGTCGGCCCTTCGGGTTCCGGCAAGTCGACCTTGCTGATGGTGCTTGCCGGGCTGGAGCGGGTCGATTCGGGGACGGTGCGGATCGCCGGCGAATTGCTGAACGGCAAAAGCGAGGACCAGATCGCCTCTTTTCGGGGCCGAAACATCGGCATCGTCTTCCAGTCCTTCCATCTCATTCCCAACATGACGGCGCTCGAAAATGTCGCGGTGCCGTTGGAACTGGCCGGCCATGCCGATCCGTTCGGTGTCGCGGCGCGCGAGCTGGCGGCGGTGGGCTTGAGCGACCGCGTCACCCACTATCCGGGCGAGCTCTCCGGCGGCGAACAGCAGCGCGTGGCGATCGCCCGCGCGCTGGCGCCGTCGCCGCGCATTCTCATCGCCGACGAGCCGACCGGCAATCTCGACCAGGCGACGGGGCGGCAGGTTGCCGACCTTTTGTTCGCCAAGGCGGCCGAGCGCGGCATGACCTTGGTGCTGGTCACGCACGATCCGGCCCTTGCGGCGCGCTGCTCGCGCCAGGTGTCGATGCGCTCGGGCCGCATCGAGGATGCGCCGGTAGCGCAGGTCAAGGTGCCGGCCTGATGCCACTGTCGCAGACGCTGAAGCTCGCGTTCCGCTTCTCGCTGCGCGAGATGCGCGGCGGGTTGTCGGGTTTCCTGATCTTCCTTGCCTGCATTGCGCTCGGCGTCGCTGCAATCGGCGGGGTCAATTCGGTGGCGCAGGCGATCACCGCAGGCGTTGCCGACCAGGGCCAGACGCTGCTTGGCGGCGACTTGCGCTTCCAGCTTAACCAGCGCGATGCGACGCCAGCCGAAAGCACCTTCCTCGACCGCCTCGGCACTGTGTCGCACAGCGCCAATATGCGCTCGATGGCGCGGCTGGAAGACGGCTCCGACCAGGCGCTGGTCGAGGCCAAGGCCATCGACGACGCCTATCCGCTCTATGGCGCGCTCGAGACCGCGCCGCAGCTTGGCAGAGAGGATTTGTTCGGCGAGAAATCAGGCGTCTTTGGCGCCGCCGCGCTAGACCTGTTGTTCGACCGGCTGAATGTGAAGATCGGTGACCGGCTGAAGGTCGGCAGCGCGACATTCGAATTGCGGGCCAGGCTGGTGAGCGAACCGGATGCGGTGTCGGACGGCTTCGGCTTCGCGCCGCGGCTGATGGTCTCGACGCAAGGGCTTGCCGCGTCCGGCCTGATCCAGCCGGGCAGCCTGGTCGAGAATGCCTACAAGGTTCGGCTGCCGGCCGGCGCCAGCGAGGCCGATCTCAAGGCCATCCAGGATCGGGCGGCGAGCGATTTCCCCGAAGCCGGCTGGTCGATCCGCACCCGCTCGAACGCCGCGCCGGCGCTGTCCTCCAACATCGAGCGCTTCTCGCAATTCCTGACGCTGGTCGGGCTGACGGCGCTGGTCGTCGGTGGCGTCGGCGTTGCCAATGCGGTGCGCGCCTATCTCGACGGCAAGCGCGGCGTCATCGCCACCTTCAAGAGCCTTGGCGCCTCGGGCGGCTTCGTCTTCACCGTCTATCTCGTGCAGATCCTGATGATCGCCGGCCTCGGCATCGCGCTTGGCCTCATCCTCGGCGCCGCCATGCCGTTTGCTGCCAGCGCTGCGCTCCAGTCGGTCATTCCGGTGCCGGCTAAAGGCGGCTTCTATCCCGGTGCGCTGGCTCTTGCCGCGCTGTTCGGGCTGCTGGTGACGCTTGCCTTCGCGCTGTTGCCGCTCGGCCGCGCCCGCGATGTGCCGGCGACCGCGCTGTTTCGCGAAATGGGTTTTGAGGGCCGCGGCTTTCCACGCCTGCCCTATCTTGCCACGGCGGTCGGCATCGCGGTCGCTTTGGCGGCGCTCGCCATCCTGTTTTCCGGCGACCGGCGCATCGCCTTGATCTTCGTCGGCGCGACGGTCTTTGCCTTTCTGGTGTTGCGCCTGGTCGGTGCGCTGGTGCAGTGGGTGGCGCGCAAAAGCCCGCGTGTGCGCTCGGTCGCGCTCAGGCTCGCCATCGGCAACATCCACCGGCCCGGCGCGCTGACGCCGTCCGTCGTGCTGTCGCTGGGCCTCGGGCTGACGCTTTTGGTGACGCTGGCGCTGATCGACGGCAATCTCAGGCAGCAGATCTCCGGCAGTCTGCCGGGACGGGCGCCGAATTTCTTCTTCGTCGACATCCAGAATAGCGAGGTCGATGCCTTCTCGACACTGATCGGCAAAGAGGCGCCGAAGGGAACGCTGGTCAAGGTGCCGATGCTGCGCGGCCGGGTGATGGCGCTGAACGGCGTTAGTGTCGACAAGGCCAATGTGCCATCGGAAGGCGCATGGGTGCTGCGCGGCGATCGCGGCCTGACCTACGACGCCAAACAGCCGGCCAATGCGACATTGACCGAGGGCAGCTGGTGGCCGGAGAACTACAGCGGCGAACCGCTGGTCTCGTTCTCCAACGATGAAGGCAAGGCGCTCGGCCTGAAGCTCGGCGATACCGTCACCGTCAATGTGCTCGGACGCAATGTAGCGGCCAGGATCGCCAATTTCCGAGAGGTGCAATGGGAGACGATGGGCATCAATTTCGTCATGGTGTTCTCGCCCAGCACCTTTGCCGGCGCCCCGCATGGCTGGCTGGCGACGCTGACCGAAAAGGATGCCACGGCAGCAGAGGATGCCCGCCTGCTCAACGCCGTCACCCGCGCCTTCCCGGCGGTGACGACAGTTCGGGTCAAGGACGCGCTCGACGTCGTCAACCGGCTGGTCGGCCAGCTCGGCACGGCGATCCGGGCCGCGGCCGGCGTGGCGCTGATCGCTTCGGTGCTGGTGCTGGCCGGCGCACTCGCCGCGGGAAATCGCGCCCGCATCCACGATGCCGTGGTGCTGAAGACGTTGGGCGCCACGAGGCGCACGCTGATCGCGGCGTTTTCGCTGGAATACATGCTGATCGGCCTGGCCACCGCGGTGTTTGCGTTGGCTGCCGGCGGCATCGCCGCCTGGTACATCGTTGCCCGCATCATGACGTTGCCGTCGCATTTCATGCCGGAGGTGGCAGTGGCGACCTTGGTGTTTGCGCTGGTGATCACGGTCGGCATCGGCCTTGCCGGCACCTGGCGGGTGCTCGGGCACAAGGCGGCGCCGGTGCTGCGCGACCTCTAGGCCCAAAACGGCAAGGTTGGCCGAATCTGCCGTTTCCGATTAAATCTTGGTAATGTGCAGTCAAGGAAGCCCAAGAAAACCGGCTTCCGGAGATTCACCAAGCGTTGCAGCCCGTTACGGTCTTGTTCTTGACGTCAAGAACCATCATATTTCGCCACAGGCATGCTGGAGCCCCGCCAGCGGCGCCCAGGTCCGAAAGGGCCTGACACCGTACGGGGCAGAAGCAACAGAGGATTCCAATGGCTGAGCCCATTCGCAACTACCAGACTTCGGCCGTGCCGGGCGCGCGCGCCGACATCGACCAAGGCCTGCGCACTTACATGCTCAAGGTCTACAATTTGATGGGGCTTGGCCTCCTCATCACCGGCGTCGCCGCCTGGGGCGCTTTCCAGCTCGCCGTCACCGGCGACGGACAGCTGACCGCTTTCGGCACGCTGATCTATGCCAGCGCCTTCCGCTGGGTGGTCATCCTGGCTCCGCTCGCCGCCGTCTTCTTCCTGTCGTTCAGGATCCAGTCGATGAGCGTGGCCGCGGCGCAAACCACCTTCTGGGTCTATTCGGGCCTGGTCGGCCTGTCGCTGTCGACCATCTTCCTGGTCTACACCGGCGCCTCGATCACTCAGACCTTCTTTGCCACGGCGGCCGCCTTCGGCGCGCTGTCGCTCTACGGCTACACGACCAAGCGCGACCTTTCGGCGTTCGGCTCGTTCCTGGTCATGGGCGTGGTCGGCCTGGTGATCGCCATGCTGATCAACATCTTCCTGCAATCGTCGGCGCTCGGCTTCGCTATCTCGGCGATCGGCGTGTTGATCTTCGCCGGCCTCACCGCCTACGACACGCAGACCATCAAGGAAATGTACTACGAAGGCGATCAGGCCGACGTTGCCGGCCGCAAGGCGATCATGGGCGCGTTGAGGCTATATCTCGACTTCATCAACCTGTTCATGTTCCTGCTGCAGTTCATGGGCGATCGCCGGTAGGCGGTCTTCCCATCAGGCAACTGGACCAGCTGATATCAAGAGGGCGGCCCAACGGCCGCCCTTTTCTTTTGTGCCGGCCTTTGCTGTCATGGAGGCAGATGAATCGTCTGCATAAATTATGAGCACTATTTCCATCCGCGCGGCCTTGGAAGGCGACCTCGGCCGAATCACCGAGATCTACGCTGACGCCGTGACGCATGGCACCGCGAGCTATGAGCTGGAGCCGCCCAGCCGCACTGAGATGGGTACGCGCTTCGACAGCCTGACGGTGGGGGGCTTTCCCTATCTGGTGGCGGAACGAGGTGGCGCGCTGCTCGGCTACGCCTATGCCGGCGCGTTCCGGCCGCGCCCGGCCTACCGCTTCATCGTAGAGGATTCCGTCTATGTCGCGCCTGATGCGAAGGGCCAGGGCGTCGGGCTGCTGCTGATGCAGGCGCTGATTGAAGCCTGCCGTATGGCGGGCTTTCGCCAGATCGTCGCGGTGATCGGCGACGGCCATGCAGACAGCGCCTCGGTGCGGCTGCATGAAAAGCTCGGCTTTCGCCATTCCGGTCGCCTGGAAGGCTCCGGCTACAAGCATGGGCGCTGGCTTGACACGGTGTTCATGCAGCTGTCGCTGAATGGCGGCGTAACGGTTCCGCCCGATCCGCATTCGCTGCCGGAGCGGAAGTTTCGTGAGAGCCTGAGGAGGGGAATTGAGGAGAACTGAAGAGAACTGAAGAATTGAGGATCCGAATAGCTGAGAACAAATCCTGCGGTATTTCGACCGTTACATCCTCTTTTTTCGATTCTTCAGCTCTTCAATTCCCCAATTTTCAATTAGGCCTGGACAATCTTCAGCTTAGCATCGAAGACGTTGAGCACGCGACCGAGTTCCTGGCCGCGCTTGAGGATTCGGCCGCCGGCGGCGATGACGGCGAAGGCGCCTTGCCGGCGTGCCAGTTTCGGATCCTTGACGATCTGGAACAGCGGCACTTCGCTGGCCCGGCGGAAGACTGAAAACACAGCCCGATCAGACAGATGATCGATGGCATAGTCGCGCCATTCGTTGGCGGCGACCATGCGTCCGTACAGCTTCAGGATCTCGTCGAGTTCACGCCGGTCGAAACGGACCGGCTGGTCGAGGCGTTCGCGTCGCGCCTCGTGCAGCGGGATCAATATTGCGGATGCGTCCCCATCCTCCGTCCCACCGCTGCGATCGGTCATCCCGCGATCCCTTTGAAAATGAATCTCGCTTGCAGAAGTTGGCGTGTTCGCCGTGGAATTGCAAGGCCCGGCTAACCATCCCGGGACCGCGCTGTTTTCGCAACGTCCAGTCACTTTTATAAAACGCGGTGTTTGAATTGGTGATGCCTCGCCACATTTCTGCCTTTTTTTATCCGCGCTCATGCCCCAATGTCCGACGAATTTACCGGCGTTGCCTGAGACGGTTCGGTCCGGCACCGGCTCGTAAACCCCAAGCCCCCCGCCCACGGGTCTGCGTCGGATCGAACCAACCTCGGACTTTCCTCAGGGAGAGACCGGGTGCGACGATCCCAAAGCCTAAATGACCGACGTCAGAAGCAAGCTGACGTCGGTTTTTTTGTTGGGCGGCGCCAGACACTTGTCGTCGTGATCCTTCACACCCCCTCTGTCCTGCCGGACATCTCCCCGCAAGGGTGGAGATCAGATTTCGCGTTTGCTTTCGCCAATCTCAAACGTGGGACAGGATGGCGGATGTGGCGAAGCTGCCAATCTCCCTCCTTGCGGGGGAGATGGCCGGCAGGCCAGAGGGGGGTGCTGTCCCGCCGATATCAAAAGATATGGACCAGCCTCTTAAGGCTTGTGAATAAACGCCGCGCCCAGAATAGGCCCCGGCAGGCCGTCCTTGCCGACCGATTGCAGCAGCACGGCGCAGCCGCCTTTCTTGGCGATCTCGGTCATCGGCAATTCGTAGCGCTGCGCCTTGCCGTGCCACATGCCGGCGGTCTGGATGCCGGTGACGGCGTTCCAGTAGGTCATGCTGCGGCCGGTGTTCTCGCCCTTGGCGATGGTCACCGTCTGCGGTGGTTCGAAATAGACGATGACGACATGGGCGTCGCTGGGGCCGCTACCGGCGTCGCCGGCATCGATCATGACGCGATCGCTGGTGCGGCTGACCTTGACGCTGACCCGCATGCCTTCACCGGATTTCTCCATGCGGCCAAGCGCGCCGTCGACCTCCTTGCGGCTGGCGCCGTTGACATGGCTGCGACCATTGATGACGGCTTGCGGCGTGTAGACGGAGCGGGTGCCGAAGGCGCGCATATAGTCATATTGCCGGTCGGTATTGTCCTTGCTGCTCAGCGTGTCCTGCCAGCCGAGATAGTCCCAGTAATTGACGTGGTAGGCGAGCGCGACGACGTTGTCCTTGGCCGCCAGCTCGGCAAAGAAAGCGTCCGCCGGCGGGCAGGAATTGCAGCCCTGGCTGGTGAACAGCTCGACCACGCCCAAGGGCCTGTCAATCTGCGGTTTGTCGGTCTGGGTCGTTCCCGATTCCTCGGCGAACCCGGTCCCGGCAAGCGCCGAGAAGGCCAGCGCAAAAGCCGCAAGCCGGAGAGGGTGTCGAGGTGCCATGATCGTTCCGATTCCCGCCGGTGACGCCGGCCTTGTTCTGGTTGCCCAGATTTGTGGCAGAAGCGACAGTCAACGGGAAGTCACGTTGCGGTGAAATTTTTGCTGCCGCAACCATGGGTATGGCCATCACAGGGGGAGCACTTCACCGCCCGGTTCGATCGGGAGCATGGCATCAGGAGCGTGGGGCAGATCTTGCTGAGCCCAGCCGGTTTTTACTCCTGTCGTACAGGGCGGGGCTTCGATCGGGTCGGGCAATGCTTTGGAAAGACTGGGAGTAGGGAGTAGGGAGTAGGGGATGTCGTTCCCCGCTACCGCCCAATCCCTACTGCCTAAGCCCTGGCCGCTACGCGGCCAGATCGCGCAGCACGTATTGCAAAATGCCGCCATTCTTGAAGTAGTCGAGTTCGTCCAGCGTATCGATGCGGCAGATGATCGGCACGTTCTTCACGGTGCCGTCGCCATAGGTCACCTTGGCGATCATCGTCTGGCGTGGCTTGATGGTGCTTATGCCGTCGATCTCGACCAGCTCGTCACCCTTGAGGTTGAGCGAGGCCCATGAGGTGCCTTCCTCGAAGACGAAGGGGATGACGCCCATGCCGACCAGGTTGGAGCGATGGATGCGCTCGAAGGACTGGGCGATGACGGCACGGACACCGAGGAGATTCGTTCCTTTAGCTGCCCAGTCGCGCGAGGAGCCGTTGCCGTATTCGACGCCGGCGAAGATGACCAGCGGCACGCCTTCCTTTTTGTATCTCATCGCCGCGTCGTAGATCGATTCCTCTTCCTTCGACGGGTAGTGGATGGTGTAGCCGCCCTCGCGGCCGTTCTCGCCCAGCATGTGGTTGCGGATGCGGATGTTGGCGAAGGTGCCGCGCATCATCACCTCATGGTTGCCGCGCCTTGTGCCGTACTGGTTGAAGTCGGCAACGCCGACGCCATGGTCGGTGAGGTATTTGCCGGCCGGGGAAGCGGCCTTGATCGAACCCGCCGGTGAGATGTGATCGGTGGTGATCTTGTCGCCGAACAGGCCGAGCACGCGCGCGCCCTTGATGTCGCCGATCTTGCCGAAACCGGAGGTCATGCCGGCGAAATAGGGCGGGTTCTGCACATAGGTCGAGTTGTCGTCCCAGGCATAGGTCTGGCCTTCCGGCGCCTTGACGTTCTGCCAGTATTCGTCGCCCTTGAAGACGTCGGCATATTTGCGGGCGAATAGCTCACGTGTGACGTTCTTCTCGATGAACTCCTGGATCTCGGCCGAACTCGGCCAGATATCCCTGAGATAGACCGGCTTGCCGTCGCGGCCTTCGCCGAGTGGCTCGGTGGTCAGGTCCTTGGTGACGGTGCCGGCCAAAGCATGGGCTACCACCAGCGGCGGCGACGCCAGATAGTTCGCCTGCACGTCAGGTGAAACACGGCCTTCGAAGTTGCGGTTGCCGGAGAGCACTGCGGCGGCGATCAGGCCCTTATCGTTGATGGTCTTGGAGATCGGCGCCGGCAGCGGGCCGGAATTGCCGATGCAGGTGGTGCAGCCGAAACCAACCAGGTTGAAGCCGATCTGGTCGAGCTCCTTCTGCAGGCCGGACTTTTCCAGATATTCGGCGACCACCTGGCTGCCCGGCGCCAGCGAGGTCTTCACCCACGGCTTCTGCTTGAGGCCGAGCCGGTTGGCGTTGCGCGCCAAGAGGCCGGCGCCGATCAGCACGCTCGGGTTGGAGGTGTTGGTGCAGGACGTGATGGCGGCAATGACGACATCGCCATGACCGAGATCATGCTCGGTGCCTTCGACGGCATAGCGCTTGTGGATTTCGGCAGCCTTCTTGTACTCGGTCTCCATCGCCTTTGCGAAGCCGGCCGGAATGCCTTCGAGCGGAACGCGGCCTTCGGGGCGCTTGGGACCTGCCATCGACGGCACGACGCTGTCGAGCTCGAGTTCGAGCAGGTCAGTGAAGACAGGGTCGGCCGAGCCGGCGTCACGCCACATGCCTTGCGCCTTGGAATAGGCCTCGACCAGGGCGATGCGGCTTTCCTCGCGGCCCGACATTGTGAGATAGCGGATGGTCTCGCCGTCGACCGGGAAGAAGCCGCAGGTGGCGCCATATTCGGGCGCCATGTTGCCGATGGTGGCGCGGTCGGCCAGCGTCATGTTGGACAGGCCCGGGCCGAAGAACTCGACGAACTTGCCGACGACGCCCTTCTTGCGCAGCATCTGGGTGACGGTCAGCACCAGGTCGGTGGCGGTGATGCCCTCCCTGAGCTTGCCGGTAAGGCGGAAGCCGATGACTTCGGGCAACAGCATGGAAACCGGCTGGCCGAGCATCGCCGCCTCGGCCTCGATACCGCCGACGCCCCAGCCGAGCACGCCAAGGCCGTTGATCATAGTGGTGTGCGAATCGGTGCCGACGCAGGTGTCGGGATAGGCGGTCGTTTCGCCGTCTTCCGTGTTGGTCCAGACGACCTGACCGAGATATTCGAGGTTGACCTGATGGCAGATGCCGGTGCCGGGCGGCACGACGCGAAAATTGCGGAACGCCTGCTGGCCCCATTTCAGGAATTTATAGCGCTCTTCGTTGCGCTCATATTCGAGCTCGACATTCCTGGCAAAGGCCAGTGGCGTGCCGAATTCGTCGACGATGACGGAGTGGTCGATGACGAGGTCGACCGGCACCAGCGGATTGATCTTCTGCGGATCGCCGCCGAGCGCCTTGAGGCCGTCGCGCATGGCGGCAAGGTCGACCACCGCCGGGACGCCGGTGAAATCCTGCATCAGGACACGCGCCGGGCGATAGGCGATCTCGACGCCGGCGGTGCCCTTGTCCGTCAGCCAGCCGGCCACAGCCTGGATAGAGTCCTTGGTGACGGAGCGGCCGTCTTCATTGCGCAAAAGGTTTTCCAGCAGCACCTTCATCGAATAAGGCAGCTGGGCAATGCCGGTGAGGCCGTTCCTCTCGGCCTCGACCAGATTGTAATAGACATAGTCCGCGCCACCCACGGTGAGGGTGCGGCGGCAATTGAAACTGTCGAGGGATTTTGACACGTGCGGTCCGTCCTTGTCTGTTCAGCCTGAAAGGGAACGGACGCCGATGGGCATGCAATCACGCGCAAAGGTGCGGGTACGGCCATTTCCGCTGTCCGTTCCCAGCCAACCCGAGCCGTTCAAGGCGGCGCGTGCGCTGGTTCGGCGCAAATTCTGTTCCCGTGCCGACCGCTGGCACGGATGTCCCGCATATAGAGAATTTTCTGGAATAGTTCTAGACAGTTGCGGAGCAAATTTGTGCGATGCGGCAGCTATCGCGCGGTAAAGTTTTCGGGACGGGCAGGCATGCGGCTGATTGCCGAAAATCTGGGCGGCGAACGCGGCGGCGAGACGGTCTTTTCCGGCATCGGTTTTGCGCTCGACAAGGGCCAGGTGCTGGTCGTCACCGGGTCGAACGGCTCGGGCAAATCGACGCTGCTCAGGGTCATCGCCGGGCTGCTGCCGAAGGCGCAAGGCGATGTGCGCATCGAGGGCGGCGAGAGGTTTCCGACGATCGCTTCGGCGGTCCACTATCTCGGCCACCTCAATGCAATGAAGACGGCGCTCAGCGTGGCGGAGGATCTGCGCTTCTGGCGCGATTTCAACGGCGATGGGCAGTTGGGTGTCGGAGAGGCGCTGGAGACGGTTGGTCTCGGCGGCATCGGCCATCTGCCTTTCGGCTATCTGTCGACCGGGCAAAGGCGGCGCGCGGCAATTGCGAAATTGCTGGTCAGTCATAAGCCGCTGTGGCTGCTGGATGAGCCGACGGCTGGGCTGGACAAGGCTTCGGAGGCGCGGTTTGCGGGGCTGATGACGAGGCATTGCGCGGAGGGCGGGATTATTGTCGCGGCGACGCACTTGCCGCTGGGATTGGATGGGGCGAAGGAATTGAGGATGGGAGCAACAGGGTGATGTCGGCATTCCCGCCCACCCCCCTCTGCCCTGCCGGGCATCTCCCCCGCAGGGGGGGAGATCAGATGTCATGCCGGCTTTCGCCAATCACCGGCATTGAAAAAGAGGCGTCAGCAACGGAGCTGCCAATCTCCCCCCTTGCGGGGGAGATGTCCGGGAGGACAGAGGGGGGTGTGAAGGAACGCCACCTTCGGCAAGTTGGCGATCAAACCGCAGGCGCGGCTTGGCAATGCTAGCCCTCTTCCTGCGCGACATCCGCCTCTCCGTCCGCGCCGGCGGCGGAGCGCTCACCGGCGTCATCTTCTTCCTCGCCGTCATCGCCACCATCCCCTTCGGTGTCGGACCGGACCTGAAGCTGCTCGCCCGCATCGGTCCGGCGATCCTTTGGATCGGCGCTCTGCTCGCCTGCCTGCTCGGCCTCGACCGGCTGTTTCAGGCCGATCGCGAAGACGGGTCGCTCGATCTTCTGGTGCTGGGCAATGACCGCCACATGCTGGCGTTGACGGTGCTGGTGAAGTGCCTGGCGCATTGGGCGGGCAGCGTTCTGCCGCTGGTGGTTGCGGCACCTCTGCTGAGCCTGTTCATGAACATGGAGCCGCTCAGCATCGGCGCCACCGCGCTCACGCTGCTGGTCGGCACGCCGGCGATCACTTTCATCGGCGCGGTCGGGGCGGCGGTGGCGGTGGCGCTGCCGCGTGGCGGGCTGCTGATCTCGGTGCTGGTGCTGCCGCTGACGATCCCGGTGCTGATCTTCGGGGTGTCGGCGAGCTACGGCGCGGTGGCCGATCCTGATCCGTTCCTGCAGCCCTTCCTCATTCTTGCCGCGCTGACGCTGTTTCTTGCCGTGCTGGGTCCGGTGGCGGCAGCACTGGCGCTGCGGCATGGAACGGATTGATATGACCGCTGCGGCGCGACGGATCAATTGCGAAGCCCCAGCCGCAAAGCTAAGAAAGCCGCAAAGCTATGGGAAAGCGATGATCGAGCACGACGAAGTGACGGTGGAAGGGGAGCGAAGCGCATGAGTGCACACGCACTCTATGTCGCGGCCGCCTATGGCATCACGGCGATCGTGCTGGCCGGGCTGATCGGCTGGATCCTGCTCGATCAGCGGGCCCGCAAGCGCGAACTGGCGGAACTCGAAGCGGCCGGCGTGCGGCGTCGCTCGGACAAAGCCGGTACTGGGGCCAGCACTGGGGCCAGCAAGCCATGAGCACGGAAAGCGAAACGCCGGCGTCGCCGCGCCGCCGCCTGATCGTGCTGTTGCCGCTGCTGGTTTTTCTCGGCCTCGCCGGATTGTTCCTGTCGCAGCTTTTGTCGGGACGCGACGAGGCGGCAGTGCCGTCGGCGCTGATCGGCCTGCCGGCACCGCAGACCAACCTGCCGGCGCTGGAAGGGTCAAACCTGCCCGGGCTGGATTCAAAAGCCTTCGCCGGCAAGGTAACGCTGGTCAACGTCTTTGCATCGTGGTGCGCGCCGTGCCGGGAAGAACATCCGGTGCTCTTGCAGCTGTCGCAGGACAAGCGCTTCGTCATGGCCGCGCTAAACTACAAGGACCAAGCGCAAAACGCGGGCCGGTTCCTTGGTGATCTCGGCAATCCGTTCCAGGCGATAGGTGTCGACGAGGCCGGCCGCACGGCCATCGACTGGGGCGTCTACGGCGTGCCGGAAACCTTCGTCATCGGCAAGGACGGCAAGATTGCCTACAAGCATGTCGGGCCGCTGACAGGGGAGTCGGCGAGGGATGTTCTGTTGCCGCAGATTGAAAAGGCGCTCGCGGCACCGGGCTGACGTTGGCGCCATGCCCCCTCATCGGGCCGCTACGCGGCCACCTTCTCCCCGTGGGGAGAAGAGGGAAGCATCGGCACAGGCTAGCTCCTCTGCCCGGGGGGAGAGGTCGAATTGCCCGAATTGCTCATGCAATTCGGTTTGGCAATCCGGGTGAGGGGCGGTGCCCCGCTGACGTCTGAAATGCTCAGCCGTAGATCTGCCTGTGGACCTGGTAGAGCATTTCCGAGCGGTCGGCGCGCAGGTCGGCCAGATCGCGGCTCGTCAGGTTTTCGATTTCCGCGACGAGGCGGTTGTAGTGGCGGCGCTTGGCCATCGAGGTGCGCGCGCGCGAGAAGAGGTTGTCAAAAGCCATAGCAAGGGTCCTTTCGTGCCGCATATCAGCGGTGAATTTGTTCCTCCCTTGGTCGTTCGCACCATGACATAGGAATGGTGCGATGCAAAAAGAAGATGTTGCAATGCACCATTGCACAGGGCGCATAGCGGGTTAATACAGCGCTACAGCACCATAAACGGCCGGACAGGCTGGCGGGCCATGCCGGCCGGGCACCTTTTGTCTTACAAATTGCGCCTGCGCCACCTTGCCATCGCGCCCGCAGGCTGGCTTGATCCGCGCGTCACGTGATGCCCGGAGGAAATGCATGGCGACCGCAGACTATTACGAAATTCTGGATCCGCGTTTCGCGCGGCTGTTCAACGGCAACGCCCAGGTGGAAAAGCTGTTTACCGGATGTCAGTGGGCGGAAGGGCCGGCCTGGTTCGCCGCCGGCCGCTATGTCGTCTGGTCCGACATCCCCAACAACCGCATGCTGCGCTATGACGAGACCGACGGCAATGTCAGCGTCTTCCGTCAGCCCTCCGGCAATTCCAACGGCAACACCGTCGACCGCCAGGGCCGACTGGTGACGTGCGAGCATTCCGGCCGCCGCGTCAGCCGCACCGAGCATGACGGTTCCGTCACCACCATCGCGGCCGAATGGAAAGGCAAGCGGCTGAATTCGCCCAATGACGCGGTCGTGAAATCCGACGGCTCGATCTGGTTCACCGATCCGAGCTACGGCATCGACACCGACTATGAGGGCGACAAGGCCGAAAGCGAGATCGGCGCTTGCAATGTCTACCGGGTCGATCCGGATACGGGCGAGGTCGAGGCCGTCATCACCGACATGGTCCGGCCGAACGGGCTTGCCTTTTCACTGGATGAAAGCCAGCTCTATGTCGTCGACACCGGCCGCACCCATGGCGCGCAGAACCCCGCGCATATGCGGGTCTTCAACGTCGGCAAGCACGGCAAGAAGGTCTCGGGCGGGAAGGTGTTCGCTGACTGCACGGCCGGCCTATTCGACGGCTTCCGGCTCGACGAGGCCGGCCGCATCTGGACCAGTGCCGCCGACGGCATCCATTGCTACGATCCCGACGGCACGCTGATCGGCAAGGTCAAGGTGCCGGAAGTGACCGCCAATTGCGTGTTCGGCGGCAACAAGCTGAACTGCCTCTACATCGCCGGCACCACGTCGCTCTACATGGTGCGGCTGATGGTGAACGGGGCGAAGACGTATTGAGGCTGCTGGAAACGCTTCTCTGGCGGCCCTTGATGGCGTTTCTGCGCATGTCCGCGGCGCCTGTTGCGCGGCGGCCGCCGGAACGACCGACAAGCGATTCGCCGGAGCGGATTTCGGAGCCGCGGCGCGGCGCTATCAGACACAATTCAAGGGGAGGACATCATGCCATTCGTCAACATCCGCATCGTCAAGGAAGTGATCGCCGCTGATCCCGCTGGCAAGAAGGCCGACATTGCCAAAAAGGTCACGGCGGCCATCATGGACGCCACCGGGCTTAGCAATGACGACGTCTGGGTGGTGTTCGAAGAGGTCAACGCGCGCGACTGGTATGTCGGTGTGACCGATGTCGAGACGTTGCGGAAGGGGTAGCACTGCGGCACGTTGGGGTGCGCCGCACCCTTTCGTTCGTCATCCTAGGGTCTGCGCCGCGTCGCTTCGCTCCTTGCTCCGCCCTAGGATGACGAGGCAACGTTTGCGCTTATAAAACTCGCGAAAACCTGCACCGCTTCGCGCATGGCCCGCAGGTTCTCGTCCTCTCCCAGGATCGCTTCTATCTCCGGCGGTTTCTTGCCGAGCAAGGCAATCTCCAGAACCGCATTCTCACAAAGCGCGAACGACATGGTGCGCATGATCTCGGCCAGCGCGGCGCGGGCATAGAGCGAGCGCGCGGAGGCGTGGGCCAGCATGGCGGGCTTGCCGACGGCGGCGTCGCGCGAGACCAGCCAGTCGAGCGCGTTTTTCATGCCGCCGGGCACGCCATGGGCATATTCGGGGCAGGAGACGATGATGCCGTCGGCGCTGGTGACGGCCTCGATCAGCCGCATGGCCTCGGCCGGTGTGCGCTCGCCTTCGTCATCCGGGTTGAAGATCGGCAGCAGGCCGAGCCCGTCATAGACAGTTACGCGGCAATCCGAAGGCGCGTTCGCGGACAGCGCCGCCAGCAGCGCCGAATTGGTCGAGGCGGCGCGCAGGCTGCCGGAGATGGCGAGGAGTTCGATCACGGGGAAACAGGGCTAGGGAAACCGGCAAAGGACTGCAATGGCGAATCGTACGCGAAATTTACCACAGGGTCTTGCTGTAGGCCTCGTCCAGCGAGCGGTCGAAATCGTCGGCAGTTTCGGCATGCGCCATCTGATCGGACAGGATCTGACCGAGCGTCGGCAACGTCGCGCGGTCGTGCCAGCTGTCCGGCTTCCACAATTCGGAGCGCATGAAGGCCTTGGCGCAGTGCATGTAAGCGGCCTTGACGCTCACCACGACGACGCTTTGCGGTTGCTTGCCGTCGACGGTGAGGCGCTCGCGCAAACCGGCATCGACGGTTATGCGGGCGTCGCCATTGATGCGCAGCGTCTCGTTCATGCCGGGGATGAGAAAAAGCAGCCCGACCGAAGGGTTGAGAAGGATGTTTTCCAGCGTGTCCAGCCGGTTGTTGCCGGGCCGGTCGGGAATGGCGATGGTCCTGTCGTCGAGGACAAGGGCAAAGCCCGGTCTGTCGCCTTTCGGCGTCACGTCGGCATTGCCGGCGCCGTCGGAAGAACCGATCAGCACGAAAGGGCTCTTGCCGATGAAAGAGCGGCAGTGGCCGTCGAGCGCCCTGAGTTCCTTGCCCATCGAGGTGTCGGTCGGCCGCGGCGTCTTGTAGATCGTCCTCAGTTCATCGCGCGTGGTGACGAATTCCATGGCCGTCTCCGTTCATTCTGACGCAATTCCGGACGGCTTCACACTTTTCCTGGAATTGCTCTACTTGCCGGCTTCTTCCACCTTCTCGGCCTTATCCTCGATCGAATGGTGCAGGATCAGCGGCATCTGGCTGAAGGTGAACAACAGGGTGATCGGCATGATGCCCCAGACCTTGAAGGTAACCCAGAAGTCGGTGGAAAAATTCCGCCACACCACTTCATTGGCAAGAGCCAGGAACAGGAAGAACAGGCCCCAGCGGAAAGTCAGCTTGCGCCAGCCTTCGGCATCGAGGCGAAAGGCCGAATCGAAGACATAGCCGAGCAGCGATCGGCCGAAATACAGACCGCCGAGCAGCACGCCGCCGAACAGGGTGTTGACGATGGTCGGCTTCATCTTGATGAACACGTCGTCCTGCAGATAGAGCGTCAGCGCGCCGAAGATGAAGACGACGACGCCCGAGACCATCGGCATGATCGGCAAGGTGCGCAGCAGCAGCCAGGAGGCGATCAGCGCGATCGCCGTCGCCGCCATGAAAAGGCCGGTGGCGACGAAGATCGGCCCGCCGAATTCGGCCAGGACAGGAAATTTCTGCACCAGCCAGGCGCCGCGTGCATTGGCGAAGAAGAACACCATCAGCGGCCCGAGTTCCAGCACCAGCTTGAGCAGCGGATTGACGCTTTCTTTCTTCTTTCGCGGATCGGACGGGTCGCGTTCGAGGATGGGTGAGTTCATGACTTCCTTCTGACGCATGATCTTGTCCAAAAAGCCGTCAGCTCTTCGGGATCATTGCCTGTTACGCTACGCCGGCGATCGCCCTGGCGAATTCGCCGGCCGAGAATGGTTCGAGGTCGTCGACCTGTTCGCCGACGCCGATGAAATAGACCGGCAGTTTGTGCTTTGCCGCGATCGCGACCAGAATACCGCCGCGCGCCGTGCCGTCCAGCTTGGTCATCACCAGGCCGTTGACGCCGGCGACATTGCGGAAGATCTCGACCTGGTTGAGCGCATTCTGGCCGGTGGTGGCGTCGACCGTCTGCAGCACGGTATGCGGCGCTTCCGGATCGAGCTTGCCCAGCACGCGCACGATCTTTTCCAGCTCCGCCATCAGTTCGGTCTTGTTTTGCAGCCGGCCGGCGGTGTCGATGATCAGTACGTCGGAGCCGGCCTCCTTGGCGCGTTCGAAAGCGTCGTAGGCGAGGCCGGCGGCATCCGCGCCGATCTTCGAGGCGATGACCGGAGACTTCGTCCTCTCGCCCCAGATCTTCAGCTGCTCGATGGCTGCAGCGCGAAAGGTATCGCCGGCGGCCAGCATCACCGACAGGCCACCATCGGTCAGTTTGGCGGCGAGCTTGCCGATGGTCGTGGTCTTGCCGGTGCCGTTGACGCCGACCACCAGAATGACATGCGGCTTGTGCGAGAGGTCGAGCTCCAGCGGCATGGCGACATGGGCCAGCACCTTCTCCACCTCGGCCGCCATGATGGTGCGGACATCCGCGTCGGAGACATCCTTGCCATAGCGGCTGGCGGCGAGCGCATCGGTGACGCGCAAGGCTGTTTCCATGCCGAGATCGGCGCGGATCAGCACGTCTTCGAGGTCCTGTAGCGTCTCTTCGTCGAGCTTTCGCTTGGTGAAGACGCCGGCAATGTTGCCGGTGAGTTCTTTCGAGGAGCGGGCAAGCCCGTCGCGCATGCGCTGGAACCAGGAGCGTCGAGGCGCCGGTTCGGGCGCCTTTTGCCGCTCGGCGTTCTGCTCGACCTTTTTGGTGACGGGGACTTTGCCGGGAGCTGGTTTTGACTGTGGCGAAGGTTGCGGGGCCGGCGCGGGCGCTAGCTCGGCAACGATGGTCTTGGCTTCGACCGGCGCGGGTACAGCTTCAACCGACGTGCGCTTTACCTCCCCCTTGATGGGGGAGGTCCCAAGCGAAGCTTGGGGGTGGGGGTGATTTGATCTTGCGTCGGCGCGAGTGGGGGGGGCGGCGGGCGGGCGCGGAGCGGCCCGGGCGCCGCAGACGCGGAGGGTCG